>DGEE01000074.1:18143-26408 GCA_002385815.1 Hungateiclostridiaceae bacterium UBA3934 | reverse complement strand
CCTGAACGGCAAAGCCGCTGAATATATAATTGTCGATAGTCAGCCCGAAAAGAGAGAACTGCATTTGTCCTTTAGTATAGGTGTTGCGCAGGAAAATGAGCAAAGAAATGTTGATAACGGAACAGATGATAATCGGTATCCATTCATTGGAGACGCTAATATGGTCTTTATCGATGCCAGCCGCAGCCGGACGTAAATCAGGATTTCCGCGTGTATGCATTACGCACCTCATCTGAAACGCTAAAAGTTACAATCCTAACTGCTCCATGTACATTATATCAACAAGTATTTACATAATGCAATAAAATAAAAGTCTATAGTTGTATAGACTTACATAATAGGCAGGATAAAGCAGGCAAATGCCGACATCTCAATTGTAAAGATCGCCGCCTGCCAGCATTATCTCGAGTTTGTCGAACCACACTTTTTCTATGAATTGCTCTGATGAGAAAAAGGTTTTTCTGAAGACTGCAAGTTCCCGGGTATTCTTTTTCAGCCACAGGGGAACTGGTATCTCAAGAACTGCACATAAACCGACAAGACAGTTCTCCAGCTTGTCCCTGAAGCTGTGATCACTGTCATCGTCACTTGATGTGCCTTCTCTGACTATTTTACCGTTAATAAAAAGCTTTCCGTATAGAGTCATCGCTGTCGCCTTTCCCGGCCTGGCAGGAGAAAGGCTGCCGCATCTGCCGTAAGCTTCACTGAAGCGGATACAGTGCGGTAACCTCCCTTCCATTTTGTCATTTACTGCCGAGCTTGTATTCTATCGAATCAGCAAGCGCTTTCCAGCTCGCTTCTATTATGTCGGTGGACACTCCGATGGTGGTCCATACCTCATTGCCATCGGTGGACTCTATCAGGACTCTTACCTTTGCGGCTGTTGCTGACGTTGAGTCAAGCACCCTCACCTTGTAGTCCGTCAGTTTCATTTCATTTATGACCGGATAGAATCTTGACAGTGCCTTTCTTACAGCATTATCAAGAGCATTTACGGGACCTATGCCTTCTGCTGCCGTTATCTCCTCCTGGTCCCCGACCCTGACCTTTATCATAGCCGATGAATTCCACTCACTGGGCTGTGCAGGCTCACTGACGATCACCTTGAAGTCCTTCAGCTCGAAGAACGGTTCATATTTCCCAAGCATCTTCCTGATTATGAGTTCGAACGAACTCTCAGCACCTTCATACTGGTATCCCTGGTGCTCCATTTCCTTAAGTCTGTCCAGTACCTGCCGCGTCTCGGGCGAGTCCTTCGTGATGGTGGGATCGACCTTCCGGATCAGGTTCAACACTGCGCTTCTGCCTGCTACCTCTGACATGAGGAAAGTCCTTTCGTTCCCCACCTCTTCCGGATCCAGCAGTTCATACGCATATGTGTTCTTAACGACGGCATCGGCATGCATGCCCGCCTTATGCGCAAATGCTGATTTACCTACGTATGGCGCTCTTTCATCGTGTATCACATTGGCTATTTCACTGACAGCCCGCGCCACAGAGGTGATCTCAGCCATGTTTTCCTTCGGTATGCAGCTATATCCCATCTTCAACTGCAGGGTGGGGATTATGGTACACAGGTTCGCATTGCCGCACCTTTCTCCAAATCCGTTCATGGTCCCCTGTATCTGTGTCGCTCCTGCCTGTACGGCCATGATGGTGCCGGCCACTGCCATGCCGGTATCATTATGCGTGTGTATGCCTATTGGAATATCAAACTGTTCCACTACTTTCCCTGTGATCTCATAGATATCCATCGGCAGGCATCCGCCCTTGGTATCACACAGGCAAAGGCTGTCTGCACCGGCATCGGCAGCTGCTTTCAGTGTTTCCATCGCATATTCCGGATTGGAGAAATACCCGTCAAAAAAGTGCTCAGCGTCATAAACGACTTCCTTGCCGAGGCTTTTGAAATACCTGACGGTATCCTCTATCATCCTGATGTTCTCTTCAAAGGTGGTCTTGAGGATCTCAGTCACCTGAAAATCCCACGATTTCCCGAATATGACCACTGCATCCGTACCCGCTTTCAGCAGTGACCTCACATTCGCGTCCTCCTCCACCGGGATCCCGACTCTTCTCGTGCTGCCGAATGCAATCAGCTTTGCATGCTTCAGTTTCATCCTGGAGGCTCTCTCAAAAAACTCCAGGTCCTTGGGATTGGATCCGGGATTTCCTGCTTCGATGTATGCAACGCCAAGCCTGTCGAGCTGGCTGACTATTTTCAGCTTGTCTTCGACTGTAAATGAGATGCCTTGTGCCTGGGCACCGTCTCTCAATGTGGAATCAAGAACAACTATGTTTTTCATATCGTCTCCCTTCCGCCAGAGGACTCCTTTCCATGATCGTGTATTACCCTGTTTATCGCATTGATATATGCCTTGACACTGGCTTCTATGACGTCTGTACTCACGCCTCTCCCGACATATATCCTGTTGTCCTTCATCACCCTGACTGTAGCCTCACCGAGGGCATCAGCACCTTCGGTCACGCCTTTGAGGCTGTAATCCTCAAGATGGACTTCGAACCCGACAGATCTTTCGATAGCCTTGAATGCTGCGTTTATTGGTCCGTCGCCAGTGGCTGCTTCTGTCAAATGCTCGCCATTCCTGAACATGCTCACAGTAGCCGTGGCTATGACCTTGTTGCCGCTGTTGATCTGGAAGCTGTCAAGCTTGTAGACCTCTTCCACTGCTGACACCTTCTCTCCTGCCAGTGCTTCGATGTCCCTGTCGGTAACGGTCTTCTTCTTGTCAGCAAGCTCCTTGAACTTCTCAAAAGCCTTGGTTATTTCCTCCTGCGACAGGTTGTATCCCATTTCCTTCAGTCTCTCTTCAAATGCATGTCTGCCTGAGAGCTTACCGAGGACTATCCTGTTCTGTGAGAGGCCTATGGATTCAGGAGTCATTATCTCATATGTGGACCTTTCAGCCAATACCCCATGCTGATGGATCCCGGATTCATGGGCAAATGCGTTCTTCCCGACTATGGCCTTGTGGGGCTGCAGGTTCACGCCTGTCAGTTTGCTGACAAGCTTGCTGCTCCTGTATATCTGCCTGGTATCTATGTTGTGAACCATTTCGCCATAAAAATCCTTCCTGGTCTGGATGCCCATTATTATCTCTTCCATCGAAGCATTCCCGGCACGCTCTCCCATACCGTTTATGGTACACTCCACCTGTGTCGCGCCGTTCATGACAGCCGCCAGCGAATTCGCCACTGCCAGGCCCAGATCATTGTGGCAGTGTACGCTTATATCTGCTTTCTCTATCCCTCTGACATTTTCCTTTATACCTCTTATCAGTTTGCCAAATTCATCAGGCATGGCATAACCGACTGTATCCGGTATGTTGACCACCGTCGCCCCTGCTTTGATGACCTCCTCGAGTATCCTGTACAGGAACTCCGTCCTGGTCCGGCTGGCATCCTCTGCTGAAAACTCCACATCGCTGCAATATTTCTTCGCATATTTGACCATGGCAACTGCCCGTTCCAGCACTTGCTCCTCTGTCATCTTCAGCTTGTATTTCATATGGATGTCCGATGTGGCTATGAATGTGTGTATGCGCGGATTCTCTGCATTTTGCAGCGCTTCCCATGCCCTGTCTATGTCCTTTTCGACAGCCCTGCTGAGACTTGCGATGACCGGCCCTTTCACATTTTCCGCAACTGTCTTCACCGCCATGAAATCACCCGGCGATGAAATGGCAAAGCCCGCCTCTATGACGTCCACGCCAAGCCTTGCAAGCTGACGGGCAATCTCAAGCTTTTCCTGTATGTTCAGGCTGACTCCCGGAGTCTGTTCCCCGTCTCTCAGTGTCGTGTCGAATATTTTGATCCTTGCTGACATGTGATAACCTCCTTAATACCATACTGATCTCATATCAAAGTATCCGGCGTTCATTTCCCGACGCCTTTTCTCTGTTTTCTGATTCTTTGTCTCAATTGCAGCCAGAACGGAAATATCACGTCCTGTATCTGCTGATCGATTTGCTGATGATGATTTCATAAGCAGCATTATTTCTTGAGCCAGCTCATCATCTTCCTTAGCTCGCGGCCCACCTTTTCCAACTGGTGTTCTGCCTCCCGCGCCCTTGTAGCGAGGAATTCCGCTCTTCCCCCGGCTTTGTTCTCGGTGATCCACTTCGATGCGAACTTCCCGGTTTGTATCTCGCTGAGGACCTTCTTCATTTCCTTTCTCGTTTCCTCAGTTATGATCCTCTTGCCGGTCACATAGTCGCCGTATTCCGCAGTGTCACTGATGGAGTACCTCATGTAGGCAAACCCGCCCTGGTTGATGAGGTCAACGATCAGCTTCATTTCATGGATGCACTCGAAATATGCGATCTCCGGCTGGTAACCAGCCTCTACCAGGGTCTCAAAGCCAGCCTTCATCAGTTCCGTGACGCCGCCGCACAGTACTGCCTGCTCTCCGAAAAGGTCAGTTTCGGTCTCTTCTCTGAAGGTGGTTTCAAGTATGCCTGCCCTTCCGGCACCGATGCCGGCTGCATATGCCAGGGCATAGTCCTTCGCCTTCCCTGACGCATCCTGGTGGACTGCGATCAGTGACGGTACACCGCGGCCTTCAAGGTACTGGCTCCTCACCGTGTGACCAGGCCCCTTCGGCGCTATCATAATAACGTCGACGTATTCCGGTGGCTTTATCTGGTTGAAATGGATGTTGAACCCGTGTGCGAATGCGAGTATGTCGCCATCCTTCAGATTGGGCTCGATATCCGTGTAATATATGTCTGCCTGTGTCTGGTCAGGAGTCAGGATCATTATGAGATCCCCGGCCTTTGCCGCTTCAGCGGTGTCCATGACAGTCAGGCCGTCATCCGCTACCTGTTTCCGCCTTGCAGATCCCGGTGTGAGACCTACGACCACGTTGATCCCGCTGTCCTTCAGATTCTGCGCATGCGCGTGTCCCTGACTTCCATATCCGATAACTGCGACTGTCTTCCCTTTCAGCAGGCCGAGACTGCAGTCACTGTCATAATACATTTTAGCCATTTGTATCACTCTCCTCGTTATTTGTGGCCTTTATTATCCGATTGCCTCTTTCGATGGCAATTACGCCTGTCCTGACTATTTCCTTGATACCGAACGGTCTCAGCAGATCTTCCAGTGCCGATACCTTGTCTTCGCTTCCTGATGCCTCGATGGTGAGCGTAGTCTTTGACACATCCACTATCTTGGCCCTGAAAATCTCCACCAGCTGGACTATCTCGCTCCTGGTCGCCGCATTTGATGCAACTTTGATCAGTGCAAGTTCGCGGGAAATGAATTCATGTCTGTCCAGCCTTTTGATCTTGATTACATCTATCAGCTTGTTGAGCTGCTTGCTGACCTGCTCAATAATGTATTCGTCGCCTTCCACCACTATGGTCATCCTTGAGACTTCAGGATTTTCTGTCACACCAACTGCAAGGCTGTCGATGTTGAAGCCCCTTCTGCTGAACAACCCGGCTACCCTCGACAGTACGCCGGCATGGTTTTCCACCAGAACCGATAAAATATGCTTAGCCATATCCACTTCCCCTTTCATCTATTGCTTGACTCTCCATGATCAGCGATGTGCGGTCAACACATCATCTCTGTCTGTCCCTGCCTCGGTCAAAGTGTCGGCTCCATCGGATCCACCATACATTCCAGGATATATGGTCCGGAGCTTGCAGTCATCCTTTCCAGCGCCGCCCTGACCTGAGAGTTTGATGATATCCTCTCGCTCCTGAAGCCGTATGCCGCTGCCAGGGCCACAAAATCAGGATTGCTGTCAAGACACACCTGCGAATAGCGTCCGCCGTGCCTTATAAGCTGAAGCTCTCTCACCATGCCCAGCCGGCAGTTGTTGAACAACACGATCTTGACATCGACATCATGCTGCTTCATCGTGCCAAGCTCCTGCATGGACATCTGGAAGCTGCCGTCACCGCTGATCACCACTACAGTGGTGTCAGGCCTGCCGATTTTTGCACCTACGGCTGAGGAAAGACCGTATCCCATGGTCCCCAGCCCGCCTGAAGTGATAAATGTCCTGGGCCTTCTCACCTTGTAGTGATTGGCCGCCCAGATCTGGTTCTGCCCGACCTCAGTCGTTATTATGGCATCCTCAGGCAGATACTCTGAAAGCAGTGACAGCAGATATTTCGGGTCAACGTATTCTGTATCCGCAGTTTCCCCGGTCTGGCTGTCGGTCACATTTTCGCTGCCTTCCCGTCCCGCCTGTTTACCGCCCTTTTTCTTCCATTCCGTAACCTCGTCAAGCCATTCAGTACTCCCACACTCTCCGATATCTTCAAGCATGGCTGTGAGTATTTGCTTCAAATCTCCCACCAGTGGTACTGTGACATCGATGTTTTTGCCTATCTCGGCAGGATCTATGTCTATATGGATGATCTTTGCCCTTTTTGCCAACGAGCTGGCAGCACCCATTGCCCTGTCACCGACTCTTGCACCGAGTATGACCACCAGATCGGCGTGGTGCAGCGCATAATTGGCTGTTTTGCTCCCGTGGGTGCCAACCATGCCGAAATGGAGCGGGTGACCCGACGGTATGGCTCCTATGCCCATCAATGTCGTTACGACGGGAATGTTCCGCCTCTCTGCCAGCTTGAGCATCTCGGCCGAGGCATCTGCAGCAATGAGACCACCGCCTGCACATATGACAGGCTTCTTTGCCGCCTGGAGTGCCGCCGCAGCTTTCTTTATCTGACCCGGATGCCCCTTTATGGTCGGTTTGTAACCCTTGATGTCTATATGCTCCGGATAGCGGAATTCTATCACGCTGTTCTGTATATCGACGGGTATGTCTATGACAACAGGCCCCGGCCTTCCGGTCGATGCGATGTGGAAGGCTTCCCTGAATATCGCGGGCAGGTCTGCTGCTCTCTTCACAAGATAATTATGCTTGGTGAAAGGGGCAGTCGCTCCCGTTATGTCTGCCTCCTGGAACGCATCCGAACCGATCATGTCACTTCTTACCTGACCAGTGATGGCAACAACAGGGACACTGTCCATATATGAATTGGCGATCCCGGTGATGAGGTTCGTCGCACCGGGGCCGGAGGTCGCCACGCAGACACCGACCTTGCCTGTCACCCTGGCATAGCCGTTCGCTGCATGAGCCGCTCCCTGTTCGCTGCGTGTCAGTATGTGCGTTATGCTGCTGTCCAGCAATGCGTCATAAAAAGGGGAGATAGCAGCACCGGGATAGCCGAAAATGATGCGGACATCTTCCGTTTCCAATGCTCTTACTATAGCTTGTGCTCCTGTCATTTTCATCAATATCCCTCCGTTCTGCTGTAACGCTCCTTGCACTGTTTCGCCGGTATGCCGGAATTTTCCCGGTCATCCGCACTTAACACTGATCTTCAATCTTCCACTCCAGGAGTGGAAGGTGTCTTTTGCCTTGTATAAAAAAACCCTCGTCGCTGCATCGCTGCAGGGACGAAGGGAATTACCAACGTGGTACCACCCTGATTCGATAAGCATATGCCTATCCTCAGTAGTACAGATGTACTTGACTGTAACGTAGTCAGCGTCGTTCGCCTGGATCGTATGATTTCAGCGAAGAAGCTCCGGAATGAGTTATACGCAAGATCCTATGCACCGGTTCGCACCAACCACCGGCTCTCTTGTGCAGTCAGACCTGCCTTTTTTCCTTCATTGCTGTTACCCATTTAAAAAATGATTGTATATCATTGTATCAGCATATATATAGCTGTGTCAATACAATTTTTTACTCTTTATTGCCTTTTTGGCCTGTCTTTTTTATGCTTTCTTGCGGTCAGACCTTTTATAGATACACTCTTTCATTTGTATTTCCCTCAAATTTGCCTATACCGTATCCGTAGCAGAAAGAGTAACGCATACTGCTGATGATCAGTGACTTCAGGAACTCCCTTTCGTCCTTGCTCAGACCCCTGTCCGTTATTTCGATGAAGCTCCTGGTCTTGTCTGCAGCAATGAGCTTTATGGCCTCCCTGGTACCTGACAGGTCTCCGTCCAGCTTCTCTCTGGCCTGTTTCAGGTAAAGTCTGAGTGTTTTTTCGAAATCAGATCGATTTATGGCTTTGTTCGCCATGGCAACCACCTCCAAACTATTCACACAAGTAAGTGTTGCCAATCCGGATATAAAAGTATACGTCAGTTATAAAGGGTCCGCGACACAGAAGGACGATGGGGCAAACGGGCCGGCATGCAGCTGTCCACGAAGTATCTCCAATGCGCTTCGGTCAGCCCTCCGGCCAGCCTGATAATTCTTTA
>DGEE01000074.1:14366-17910 GCA_002385815.1 Hungateiclostridiaceae bacterium UBA3934 | reverse complement strand
CCGGCCGTCCATCCGTGTCCGGACAACTGTGCACCAAACCGTGACCATCATCTTGTGATAAGCCCGTCCCTTTCCTTGCGCGCCAGAACAAGCTCAGTAGTGATCCACTCATTGCTGCCGTGCTTTTTATGGTAAATACGTACCGTATCCCCCGGAAGCCTGGAATAGATATAAGTCCTCAATTGCATCATCGTATTTATTTCATTATCGTCCACACGCGTAATGATACACCCTTCACGGATGCCTGCCCTGTACGCCGGCCCGTTCCTGTCCACATGGGCGACATAGATGCCTTTTTGCATCTTGGCCTTGCCGTCGATATATGGTATCGTCTGGCCATCATATGCAAACATCCCCATGTACGGCTCTTCGAACTTGCCAGATTCCACAAGTCTGGCGACTACAGGCTTCATGATGTTGATCGGTATTGCGAATCCCATTCCTTCAGCACTCGTCACCTTTACAGTGTTGATGCCGATCACTTCGCCCTTCGCATTGAGCAGAGGACCTCCGCTGTTGCCGGGGTTTATGCTGGCATCGGTCTGTATCAGATCCTCCATATAGTTGAGCCCGTTTTCAGTTTCGATGCTGATGGTTCTGTTGAGTGCACTTATAATACCTGAAGTGACTGATCTCTGGAAATCAAGACCAAGGGGATTGCCTATGGCGATGGCATGCTCGCCAACTTCCAGCGTTGTCGCATCGCCCAGCGGCAAAGGTGTGAGACCGGTGAGATTTATCTTCACAGCAGCCAGATCCAGCACCGGATCCGACCACACAACCACTCCCTCTACATTCCTGCCATCTGCCAGTGATACTACGATTCTGTTGCTTTTTCCGCCTGCTACATGATTGTTGGTCAGGATATAGCCGTCAGAGCTGACGATGACCCCTGAACCAAACCCGATTTCCGTCTCCCTGCTCCTGTTGAAAAGATTGTCCCTTACAGCCCGCTCCACCGTTATTCCAACAACTCCGGCGGTAGCCTTCTTGGCGACCCTCTGAGTCACAGGGATGTCGGTACTGCTGTTTGCCGCATTTTCAGCCTCAATGCCATTTTCCGGCAAATCACCGTTCTGCCCATCTTTATACAAAATGTCGGGGCTCTGCCCGGCATCTCCGTTCCAATCCTTTGTCCCGTCGCCAGGCAGCTGCAGGCGAATGCCGCGGTCCTTCATGTTCCTCTCATTACCGTCGCCAACAGTAATATACCTGGGAGCAGTATAGAGCACCAGCAGGCTCACAGCCAGCGATGTCAGAACTGAGGTTATCAGCATGGCTGCCGATACATTTCGTCTTTTCCTGTGCATATCATCATCCTCATTTTTCGCATTATGACGGTATGCTTATTATTTTCTGCTGCGTCATAAAGAATACGAAAAATGCGGTGAGTCCGACCCGGCTATTTTGCGTCGTCCGCCGGGTCAGTTGAAAGAAATGGCTTTATGATCCTCTTTACGCTTTTTTCAAATCTGGGTCTGGGCATCATGACCTGATGGCCGCATCCAAGGCATTTTACCCTGAAATCCGCGCCCGTCCTCATGACTTCCCATTGCTTGTTCCCACAGGGATGCTGCTTTCGGAATTCGACGACATCTCCGAGACGGTATCTGTCCGCCATTTTATCACCACCATCCACACGTTCCGGCGCCTGTCATGCATTTACGAACGGCCGCCAAAACGGGCTTGTCAGTAATTCTTAAGATAGGCATCGATCTCCCATTTGCTTATCTGTGTCTTGTAGCCCTCACATTCCTTCTGCTTTGCCTCAATGTATTTATTGAATATGTGATCTCCGAGCAATTCCCTGGCGAATTCGCTCTGGCTCATCTCACAGATCGCTTCTTCGAGGCTTCCCGGCAATACCCCTATGTGTCCCGCACATCTGTCTTCATTGCTCATGTCGAACAGGTTCCTGTTGACCGGCTCTGGCGGCTGGATCTTGTTTTCGATGCCATCCAGGCCTGCATACAGTATCGCAGCCAGTGCCAGATAGGGATTACAGCTGGGATCGGGGCATCTGAGTTCCAGCCTTGTCGCCGTCCCACGGGCTGTAGGCACTCTTATCAGCGGGCTTCTGTTCCTGGCTGACCACGCTATATATACAGGTGCTTCATACCCGGGTATCAGCCGCTTGTATGAATTGACCAGGGGATTGGTCAGCGCCGTTATGGAACGGATGTTTTTCATCAGACCGCCCATGAACCAGTAAGCCTCCTGGCTGAGCTGCAGCGGTCCGTTTTCATCATAAAAAACATTCTTTCCTTTTCTGAACAGCGATGTGTTCACATGCATACCGGAGCCTGCTATGCCGTGTATGGGTTTAGGCATAAACGTGGCATGCAGCCCGTGCCTGCGTGCTATTGTCTTGACCACCAGCTTGAAGGTCTGGATCGCATCTGCTGCATTCAGTGCATCCGTGTATTTGAAGTCGATTTCATGCTGACCGGGGGCTTCCTCATGATGGGACTGCTCCACTTCGAATCCCATGTCCTCCAGAGTAAGGCACATGTCTCTCCTTGCGTTCTCACCCAGATCCACCGGGCCAAGATCAAAATATCCTGCTTTGTCGTGGGTGATCGTGGTAGGATTTCCTTCGCCGTCGACAAGGAACAGGAAAAATTCACATTCCGGCCCGACATTGAAAGTATCATATCCCATTTGAGCCGCTTTATTCAAAGCTCTCTTCAGCACATACCTGGGATCCCCTTCAAAGGGCATGCCGTCTGCAGTGTATACATCGCAGATGAGCCTTGCGGTCTTTCCTATCTGGGAATTCCATGGCAATATAACAAATGAGTCGATATCAGGCCACAGATACATGTCAGACTCTTCTATCCTCACAAATCCTTCTATAGAAGAGCCGTCAAACATACACTGGTTGTCAAGGGCTTTCTCCAGTTGTCCTGATGTGATCGCAACATTTTTCAGCATCCCGAAAATGTCGGTGAACTGGAGCCTTATGAATTCCACATTTTCTTCCCTGACCATCCTTATGATATCTTCCTTCGTGCGTCCGGGCATTTCGTACACCTCCGCCAAAATAAAAAAACGTACTCAAACTGACCTGCATATCGTTCAAGAACGCCATTATCCAAAACCAGCCTGAATATTGTACTTTCTCAACTGCGCCTGCAGCATCGTATCTGGCAAAATCTATTATTATTTTACCATGAATAATGAATAGGGCAATACCAATTTCAATTTTACGCATCCATCTGTACAGTTTTTTGACTTCTGGCCATTCCATAAAGCCAGATTCCATAATTTGCGCGATTCTTGTACCGTTTTTGGATTTCTGGGCAAATGGCTGTACAGATTTTGAACTTTTGGGATCATAATTGTTATTATCGCCATATTATGTTAACTGTTTCGGGTGAAATTTGTGCTTTTCGCGATTTCAGCATCCCACAAATCAAAAAATGGTACAAAAAACCCGGTTTTTCCGGATTGCATCAGTATGACGGTGCGTTTCCCGGATCAGAAGGGGTTAAAAGATAACTTAGCAGTCAGAAATTGAAAAAGAGCAGTTAGAAATATCAAA
>DGEE01000074.1:13103-14143 GCA_002385815.1 Hungateiclostridiaceae bacterium UBA3934 | reverse complement strand
TAGCCAGAAATATCAACAGAGCAGCCAGAAATATCAAAAGAACTGTAATCGATATAGACTACAGCCCTTTTGGTTTCACAGTGCTCTAAGCCATTACCCCGATATGAGTCATCATCCAGTCCAAGTCATTATTCCTTTTCAAACATGTCCTTACCCACTCCGCACAGCGGGCAAACCCAATCATCCGGAATGTCTTCAAATGGTGTACCGGGTGCAATACCTCCATCCGGATCTCCTTCAGCAGGATCATACACATAACCGCAGGCAGTGCAAACGTATCTGTCCATCGTATCATCTCCTTGAAAAATGTTATCTTTAAGTGTATTCCACTCTAGATGCCTGAATAAACAGTTTTTAGAAAAATATACGAAATATCCTGCCTCTTGTCAACCCCGTGTCTTCTTTCCGCTGGACATCACGATGAGCCCGACGCCAATCAGCAGTAAGGGCATGGCATATGGCCCGGTGTTGAAGCTCAGGAGCTTGCTCAGTGAGAACGAGAAGAAAAACAGGAACGACAAGCCGCCCAGGATACCGACAGGGATCAGCAGTCCCTTTTCCCTGTCCCCAAAGATGTAAAGCTCAAAGAGTCCGAAGGCCACCGAGAATATGATCAGCGGCCAGGTTATGTCCCAGCCTCCGAACAGCATGTTGAACTGGAACACAAGACCAAGTACCAGCAGTATCCCGCCCGGCACAAGAACTCCCGGATTCCTTCTGTTGCCGGAAAAATAATTGTAGTGGAAAAGCAGGCCCGGCAGCAGTAAAAACAACGCTGGCCAGAACCTTGATAATAAGGCGCCGAGATTGAAAACTCTCCAGATCGGATCGAATATCTCCATGTTTTTCATCAGGAACAGTATGCCGAGAAAAACAAGTATACCACCCAGCACCTTGCTGGATCTGTTCATCGCAAAACCTCCCGGATAAATATTCAGACATTACTGCCTCTCAATTCCTCTTCTATAGATATTATAATGACACACCGGTAAAATGTCTGATTTATTTGGCAGATAAACTAAGATGGCCGGTCCGGCAGC
>DGEE01000074.1:0-12888 GCA_002385815.1 Hungateiclostridiaceae bacterium UBA3934 | reverse complement strand
GCAGCTGCGGTTATCACCTCACAAAATGCCCTGTATATCCGGAAGGTGGGCTACAGGTCGTTTTCCATGGCTTCGGCACAGGTACTTTCCGGCAGCAGCATCCCGCTTTTTTCAAGCTTCCACACAACGAACCGGATGCCTGATGCTATGAGATCTGCCATCCTCATAACCACATGGAGTCTTGTGTTCTGCAAAATCAAAAAATCCATGAAACCGCCAAAGTTGACAATTCCGGTCACAAACATATCGCCTACGGGCGCAAGCTCCTTGTTGACTCCTGATCCGGGCTTGATGGGGCCTTCGCCCACCCCGATATATCCCACATGCTCCATGCTCCCAAGGCATGCGTCTATGGCGACGATAAAAGGCTTATGACAATCCGCCTCCATCCTTTTCACGACTTCATTGATGTTTCTGGCATGTACAGGGTTCTCAAGAGTACCGTATACATGTACACAACTGTTGCTCAGACCGGATATCTTATATCCTATCAGCGGTCCGAGGCTGTCTCCTGTAGACCGGTCCGTACCTATACAAAGAAAGACCACTGATCTTGCACCCATAGCCAGCGCATTGAATATCCTGGCATGCAGTTCGTCGGTGAACCGCTTGAAGGCAGCCGCACTGGCGGCATTTATATACTGCTGTTTTTTCCCCGTCCTTATCAGCATCAGATACTCCTGCATCTTTTTTACTAAATATTATTGCCAGCGCGCATATGTTTATTACTGTTTTCTATCCTTGATCTCTTACATGATTTACATGGATTTTTATATTTGATATTATGTTATTCAGGGGTGATATTACGGAATCGTTAAGAACCAACAGACCATTCATAGAAGATATACTGAACGGAATGTATGACTGGGTCCGGGTCATAGACAGGGACCACAATGTGATCTATATGAACAGGGCCATGTCTGAGGGTCTTGGTGTACATCATCTGGGCAAAAAGTGCTATGAAGTACTGGGCAGGAGTGAGCCCTGCCTGAACTGCACCTCCAGGAAGTCCGTTTTTGACGGCGAATCCCAGGAAAAAGAGGAGTACATAGGCGACAGGTCGTTTTCTGTGATGTCATCGCCTCTGAGAAATTCTGCAGGCGAAGTGATAGCTGCTGTCGAAGTACTCAGGGAAACAACCCAGCTTAAAAAGCTCTACCATGAGATGCAGGATCAAAATCACAAGCTTAAAAGTGAAGTCGAAATGGCCAGGAAGCTGCAGACAAGTCTGCTCCCGGATCCCCCCGATGATCCCCGGCTGGACTTTTCGATGGTGTATATGCCATGCGAATCGCTGGGAGGGGACTTTGTCGATATATTCTACATCGATGACTCGCGTCTTGGCGTCTATATCGCCGATGTTTCGGGACATGGGGCACAAGCCTCGCTGCTGACAGTATTTCTGAGGTCTACTATCAACAAGAAGCTCCTTTCCCCTGCAAAAGCTCTGGAGGAGCTTTATTATGAATTCAACCAGAGCAAGCTGGACAGAGAAATGTACATATCGATATTCTATTCGATAATCGATCTGGATGCCAAAACCATGCTTTACTCAAATGCAGGTCTCAACGTCATACCTGCAGTGTATGGCAGGCACAGATTCGAACTTCTGAGACTGCCCGGCATCCCTATCAGCAACTGGCTCGAAAAGCCGGAATATAAAGACGGTACCATCAACCTGTCCTCCGGCGACAGATTCTTCATGTACACTGACGGTATCCTCGAAATCAGAAACGAAGCAAATGAGCAGTTCGGAGAGGACAGACTCCTTGAAATACTGCTGAAAATCAGTTCCACACCGGAACAGATCCTGCGGGACATAAAAGAGTCCGCCTTCAAATTTGCAGGAGCCAGATCATTGGAAAAACTTCAGGACGATGTCACCATGGCGCTGCTTGAACTGAAGTGAATCCTGTCACGACTCTGTCGATCCCTGACAGATCCTTGTATATCCTGATGTCAGAAAACCTGCCGCCGGATGTCATCAGTCCGGCCACAAGCTGCGCCTGATCGTATCCCGTCTCGAAAGCCAGCATGCCTCCTGCATGCAGATACCCAGGAGACTTCCGGATCAACTCCCTGTAGAAACTGAGGCCGTCACTGCCGCCATCCAGGGCCGCGGCCGGTTCGAAGAACTTCACCTCGGGCTGGAGCTTACCTATATCCTCCGATTTAATATATGGGGGATTCGACACTATGACATCATACTTTTTCTCCGGAATACTTGCGAACAGGTCACTTTGTATTAAGCTGACCCTTCCGGATACACTGTGCCTTTTTGCATTCCTTTCTGCGACCTCCAGCGCCTCAGGCATTATGTCAACTGCCGTAACAAAACAATCAGGCAGATACCGCGCCAGACTGACGGCTATACAGCCCGAACCTGTACACATGTCAAGGATTTTTATACTGTGTCCTTGTCCTGCCTGCGTTTTTCCACTGGTCTGAGCTTCCTCTCCCATATTCACGCCTTCTCCACCCGGGATCCTGTGCCTGCAGTGGTCTATCACGGTTTCCACCAGCAGCTCCGTCTCCTGCCTGGGTATCAGGACATCAGGCGTGACCTCGAAGACCAGCGACATGAATTCCTGTTCACCTGTGATATACTGCAGCGGATAGCCAGCTGACCGCTTTTTCAGCAGTTCGAAATAGAGCCGCTCAGCATGTTGCTCCAGTACACTGTCTCCATGGGCATACAAATATGTCCTGCTGCATCCCGCGGCATAGCAAAGCAGAACTCCGGCATCATTTGCCGGAGCATCATTCCCCGCGTTCCTCAGGATATCAATACCTTTTCTGTATGCTTCACTGCAGGTCATAACGAATTACCACGCCAGATCTTTATTTTCAACCTATGCTACCATTTGTCTGAGTCGTTGTCTGTAATGACGTTCTTCATTGCGGTTATAGCCACTTCTATCTGATCATCATCCGGTTCTCTGGTGGTGAGATATTGCAGCAGCAAACCCGGTGCGCTCACTATCTTCATCGCCGTCCATTCGGTATGTCTTCCGGCCAGCTTCAGCACTTCGTAAGCGATCCCGGCAACCACAGGGATCATCAGCAGCCTCAGCAGCGCATTGACCACAGGGCTATGCCAGCCGAGGAATGAAAACATGACTATACTGATCATCATGACCAGGAACATGAATGATGTCCCGCAGCGGGGATGCTTTGTCGAATATTTCCTCACATTTTCCACTGTGAGCTCTTCCCCGTGCTCATAGCAGTGGATAGTCTTATGCTCTGCTCCATGGTACTGCCAGACTCTTTTGATATCGTCCAGCAGAGTCGCGAGAAAAATGTAACCAAAGAATATGAGTATCCTTATGAGCCCTTCAAACAGGTTCTTCAGTATCACTCCGGAGCCCTCTCTCGTGATATTGAGCAGGCTTGCCAGAAAGTTGGGCAGTAGTATGAACAGGCCAATGCTCATGGCAAGTGAAATGATTACGGTCGCATATATGACAGCATCCTTACCCTTCCCCTGGAAAAGTCTCTCTATGAATGCATCGAATTTCGACGACTTCTTTTCGCTTTCATCCTCCAGTTCAGCAAATTCTGCGGAGTACATAAGTGCTTTCACGCCTGTGACCATCTGCCTGAAAAGCCTGACCGATCCCCGAATGAAGGGTATACTGGCCAATTTGGTTTTCCGGGGCACGGGCTTTTTATCCAGCACTATCTCGCCGTCCGGCTTGCGTACTGCTATGGCGATATTTTCCGGCCCCATCATCAGCAATCCCTCGATAAGAGCCTGGCCGCCTATATTAGTTTTTTTCATGATATATGTGATCTCCTCCGCCCAAAATAAAAATAAAGACTGAACTGTATGTTCAGCCTTAGTTTAGCACTTTTGTACCTCTATTTCAAACATCATTTGTTGTCCGATCATGTAAACCTGAAATATGCCTCTGTTCTTATTCGTTGTCTTCGATACCGTATTTTTTCTTGAACTTCTCAACACGTCCGCCGGTGTCTACGAGCTTCTGCTTTCCTGTAAAGAACGGATGACACTTTGAGCATATCTCAACATGCAGTTCTTTTTTTACGGAACCTGTAACAAAGGTTTCGCCGCATGCACACTTCAAAACTGCTTCTCCATATTTCGGCTGAATGCTTTCTTTCATCGTGGTTTCACCTTCCTTCGTCCTGCTGCAAAATAGTTTTTGCCATTTTGCTCACTCAACAAACAAAAAGTATTCTAACACATAAAGCTGTGTTTAGCAAGTCCTATTTGCCACATTTGTGATATCCCGCTTGCTCAGGTACTATATTAGTCAAAAGCTGTTTCCAACTCAAGTCCCTGATTGTATGATTCAACTTCTCAATTTGGCTCATTTGTCTATAAACGCCTTATTGATGCTGTTGACGAATTCCTCATTTGTCTTGGTCTGTATCAGCTTGTTGAGGATCATTTCAGTTACGTCTGCAGGACCGAGATTGCTCATGGCCTTCCTGATAGCCCAAATGCTTTCCATCTCCTTCTGGTTGAGCAGCAGGTCCTCTCTCCTGGTGCCCGACCTGTTGATGTCGATGGCGGGGAATATCCTCTTCTCAGAGAGCTTCCTGTCAAGGTGTATCTCCATGTTGCCCGTGCCCTTGAACTCCTCATATATGACATCGTCCATACGGCTGCCGGTCTCTATCAATGCAGTTGCTATGATCGTGAGACTGCCGCCAAACTCTATATTACGTGCCGAACCGAAAAATCTCTTGGGGCTGTGGAGAGCACCCGGATCGAGGCCTCCTGAAAGTGTCCTGCCTGTAGGGGGTATCGTGAGGTTGTAAGCCCTGGCCAGCCTTGTTATGCTGTCAAGCAGGATCACGACGTCCTTTTTGTGCTCGACCAGTCTCTGGGCCCTTTCAAGCACCATTTCAGCGACCTTTATATGATGTTCCGGGACCTTGTCGAATGTGGAGTATATGATCTCTCCCTTTATGGAGCGCTGCATATCCGTGACTTCTTCCGGTCTTTCGTCTATGAGCAGCACTATCAGCTCTATCTCAGGATAATTTTTTGTAATTGCATTGGCGATCTTCTTGAGAAGTATGGTTTTGCCTGCTTTGGGGGGAGATACGATCATTCCCCTCTGTCCTCTTCCTATCGGGGCAATCAGGTCAATAAGCCTTGTCGACAGTTCCCTCGGATCTGTCTCGAGAGTTATGCGCTGATTGGGGAATATCGGAGTCAAATGCTCAAAAGGAGCCCTTCTGGCAGCGACCTCCGGCGAATCGCCATTTACTGTCTGCACATAGAGCAGTGCCTGGAACTTCTCGCCTTCCTTCGGGATCCTTCCCTTCCCTTTTATCTTGTCGCCTGTCTTGAGTCCAAATCTCCTGATCTGTGAAGGGGATACATAGACATCTCTTGTGCCTGACAGGAAGTTGTCGCTCCTGAGGAAGCCGTATCCGTCAGGCAGTACCTCCAGAACGCCTTCGACGGGATCGTCGCTCTCTATTTTCTCAAGGCCGTTGTGTCTGTCCTGCCCGTTCCACTCTCTTCTAGGCTGCGGACTGTATGATGGCCTTTCCTCTTCCTTTGCCTCTGCAGGCGCTTTGCTGCCGTCAGTACTTTCAGATCCGGCCGGCCCGGCCTGCTTATCCTGTGCGGATGAGTCAGCCGTTTCTGATCCCCCGGCCTCATCAGCCTTCTTTGTCCTTGCAGGTTCCTTCTCTCCGGTGTCAGCCTTTTCAGCCTGGTTTTCCGCTTCGGTTTTCTGAGCTGCTGCATCCTCCGGTTCCGCGTCGGCAGCCTGGATCTCCTTTTCTTTGCCGGTATCCTTCCGGGTGGCCTCTGCTGCCTCTTCGGCTTTCTTTTCTGCCTCTTTGTCCACTTTTCTCGGCCTGCCCCTTCTTGGTCTTTTCACCACCGGCTCTTCAGAAGCGGCTTTGGCGGCTTCGTCATCCTTGTCAGCTGACACGGTCTCTTCCTGCTTGTCAGCAGCCTCCTTGCCCGGTTCAGCTTTTGATTCCTGGCCGGCTCCACCCGCTTCGACGGTTGCTTCACCAGCCTCGCTGCCTGCCTGGGCTGCATCATCCCCGGCCGCATCTTCCGTATCGCCTATATCAGCCTTTTTGGGCTTTCGACCTCTCCTGGGTTTAGCTGCCTGCTCCGCATCGCTTTCCTTACCCTTCCCGGCCTCTGCCGCCGCGGCCTGTTTTGCCCTGCGCTTTGCAGCCTTCAGAATCCTTTCGATCAACTCGTCTTTCTCATATGTCGCGATTTTCCTCAGACCCATCATCTTCGCTATGTACTGCAAATCCTCCAGTGATTTTGCAGCAAGATTTACTTCTTCCATAATACACCTACCCGTTTTTAAATATTGATTTTAATCAAGAATCCTTATGAATACCTGTATAGCGTTGTTCCAGACCTGAACGGCATTATCCGGACAAGTGAACAAATAATAGACATCCAATTGAGATCGCACATTGCACATATAGATAATCCTTGGTTAAATAGGGAAATCTAACAGCAGAATGACTTTCACGATTCCATATAATTATAGCATCCCAAAAATGGTATTGTCAATCACAACATCGGCAAACAGCGCATCTGGACTGTTTTGAGCAAGAGCACCGGTTTTTTATTTCCCGAGCTTGTTTCCCGACTGTCCGGAGAGCAGTCCCTGTCCGTACCGAAATGCATCCCTTTTAATGAGTATCTGGCTCTCGGCGAGTATATCCTTCAGGTCGCTGTTCTTCTCCGCCGGTATCCTTTTGCTGCCGCCGCACCGGCCGCATCTGAGCAATATACAGTCACTGAGGAGCACCAGGTCGATATCTGCTTCGCCGCATTCGCAGATGATATTGCCGCAGAGAGCGATATCATGGATACGGTTCAGGGTATCTATCATTACCCGGGTGTTCCGGAAGTAGCTTTCATACCCATAGGTGTCCATCAACTCATCGAATTCCTTTTCCAGATCGTCCACCTTATTGAAAACGGCCTCATCCCTGCCTATGAAACAGGTCTGTATCCCGGTCTCCGGACAGTTGAACACCACCGGTTCCCCAAACAGTATCGACTTCTTCGTAAAGAGGTAGGTATGCTCATTATCACACCCTATGCAAGGTATCCTGATCAAAAAGCTGTTTCCACCCTCCCGCTTCATTGTAATGCACGACTTCTTGCAGCGGCATGCCAGGCTGTACTCATTGTATAACAGTTTGAATATTGAAACGTTAAAAAATTCAAAACTCCCGCAGGAAGTACACTTATATGCAATGGTGATAGTTGTGTCTATCAGCATTTTACCCACCTCTCATAATTATATTCGCCGCACGCAAAAAAAATCCTGCTTTGCCCAAAAATGCATATACACACATTCATAAGGGAAAAATATCAGTCACCATCTCAGCATTTGCATCCATCATTCCATTATCATGTATACGCCGGTAATGTCGTTATGTTATAATTAGGGTGTTTTAAAAAAATGTCGGTTTGTATAACTTACGGTAAAAAGGAAGCAAAATAATGAAACACGTTTTCATAGTAAATCCGGCGGCAGGCAAGGGCAGGCCTTTAAAGCTGGTGCCTCTTATCCGCAGCCACTGCAATGAACACCAGTGCGAGTATGATATCGTGGTCACCGAATACCCGGGCCATGCCACAGAGATAGCAGCGGCAAAGAGCGCTTCCGGGAAATGCAGGATATACTCTGTCGGCGGCGATGGTACACTGAACGAAGTGCTCAACGGCATGGCAGGTACCGGAAGCAGCCTGGCTGTCATCCCCAGCGGCTCCGGAAACGACTTTATCAGAAGCATAGTCGGCAGGGATGTGCCCGACGACATCATCCCAGCGACGATCAGAGGGACTGAACGGCTTATCGATTATGCCAGGGTCAACGATAAGTACTTCATAAATATAGCATCTGTCGGTTTTGACGCTAAGGTGGCTTACCAGACAAACCATTTCAAGAAGCTGCCCCTTATCTCAGGGACAGTAGCCTATATACTCGGCATCCTCAACACGATACTCATAAGCAGCAGCGAATATATGGAACTGAAGCTGGACGACCGGGTGATATCCGGTGAAACGCTCCTTATTGCTGTGGGTATAGGCAAATACTATGGAGGCGGGATCAACGCACTGCCCGATGCAGTGATCGATGACGGCTTGTTTGACGTTTGCTGTGTGGAGGCAGTACCGAAACTCAAAATACTGCGTCTGTTCCCGCAATATATAAAAGGGCTTCACGCCAGTATAGAAGGCGTACACCTCCTGAGGGGCAGAAAGGTGGAAATCACAGCAAAAAAGCCGATCCCGCTGAATCGGGACGGCGAGATAATTCTGGCTGAAAAGGCAGTCTTCGAGATATTCCCCGAAGGCCTGCCCATCGTCGTGCCGAACTTCGATCAGACCACTTCGAGCAAACGGTACTGTGCCGTATAGAGCTTGCAGTATGCACCGCCTTTTGCCATAAGTTCTTCGTGGGTACCCTGCTCTATTATTTTCCCGTCGTCTATATACAATATTTTATCCGCATTTTTTATGGTGGAAAGCCTGTGGGCTATCACGAATGATGTCCGCCCCTTGAGCAGCCTCTGGAGTCCTGCCTGCAGTGCGATCTCAGTTTCGGTGTCGATGCTTGATGTAGCTTCGTCAAGCACCAGTATCCTCGGATCTGCCAGCAGCGCCCTGGCAAATGAGATGAGCTGTCTCTGCCCCACGGAAAGCCTGGATCCTCTTTCATTGACCTCCGTCTGATAACCCTCCGGCATGGCTTCGATAAAATCATGGGCCATGACCGCTTTGGCAGCGGCAATGGCATCTTCATCAGAGGCATCGAGCCTGCTGTATTTTATATTGTCCATGATAGTGCCTGAGAATATGAAAGTATCCTGCAGCATTATGCCCATCTGCTTCCTCAGCGACTCCAGCGTGACACTCCTGACATCCCTTCCATCGATCATGACACGCCCTTCCTGGACATCATAGAACCTGCTCACAAGATTGACGATGGTCGATTTACCCGCTCCTGTGGGTCCCACCAGCGCTATGGTTTGACCTGGTTCCACATGGAAACTCACATGGTCGAGGACCACCTCATCCTTCTCGTAACAGAAAAGCACGTCCCTGAATTCCACAGCACCATTTATTGATGGCATCGTTACCGCACCCGGCAGATCCGCAACTGTCGGTTTTTCATCTATGGTCTCGAATATCCTTTCCAGGTAAGCCACTGCATTGATAATGGAGTTGTAGAAGTTGCCCAGATTGATGACAGGTTCCCAGAACCGCCACACATAGCTTGTGAAAGCGATGATTATACCCGTAGTGATGCCACCGGTCCCGAGCCAGTGTATGCCCGCGAAATATATGGCACAGACACTAATAACAGATATGATATCTATGATGGGCCACATCAGAAACTGTACCCTGATCGCATCCATCCACGACTTTCTGTACTCCTCGTTCTGTTCGAGGAAGATATCCATGTTCTCGTCCTCTCTGGCAAAGGACTGGGTCACTTTTATACCACTGATGCTTTCATGTATATACGCATTCATGTTGGACAGCTTCCTGCTGACCTTCTGCCATGCTTTACGCTGTGCATTTTTTATCAGGAGCGTGACAGTTATCAGAACGGGAAGCCCGATAAAGCAAATCAGTGCCAGCCTGACATTCAGTATCAGCAGAAAAACTACTATAGCAGCCAGAGTGAACAGATCCGTTATAAGATTGATCAGACCGTTGGAAAGCAGATCGCTGAGGGAATTGACATAGTTCACGACCCTTACGAGTATCTTGCCGTGCGGCCTGCTGTCATAGTAGGCAAAGGGCAGCTTCTGGATATGCCTGAAAATATCTTCCCTGATATTGTAAATGATATTCTGCCCAATGTACGACATCGTCCTTATCCTGTATTTCATGCATATCGTATTGAATACCAGCGTTACAAGAAATATTGAAGCAAGCACGATCAGCCCGGGTATGTTCCCCGACGGTATCATCTCGTCAATGGAAACCTTGACCAGGTACGGCCCGAGCAGCGCCAGCATACTCGAAACTATCATCAGCAGTATGGTGAAAGCAACCTTCCCCCTGTATGGCTTCAGATATCCCAGCAGCCTTCTCAGTTGCTTTGCGTCAAATCGCGCTTCGAGTTCTTCATCTATATCGAATTTGTTCCTTGCCATTTAATCACTCCCCATTTTATCGAAATCGCCGTACTGGTTCACGAATGTGTTGTAATACCGGCCCTTCAGCGCCAAAAGCTCGCTGTGCGTGCCTCTCTCCACTATCCTGCCTTCTTCGAGTACCAGTATGAGATCAGCGTGTTTCACTGATGATATCCTGTGAGCTATGATGAATGTGGTCTTGTCTTTACAGAACTCCCTGAGATTCTGCTGTATCCGGTGTTCTGTCTCAATGTCGACGCTTGAGGTCGTGTCGTCGAGTATTATTATCGACGATTGCTTCACCAGTGCACGTGCCAGTGCTATCCTCTGCTTCTGGCCGCCGGACAGCCCCACACCTCTTTCCCCGATGATAGTGTCGTAGCCTTCAGGAAACTCCGTTATGAAACCATGGGCTCCGGCCATCTCCGCAGCCCAACAGACCTTCTCCACCGGCACATCTGGCGCACCGTACGCGATATTGCCCTCAATGGTTTCAGAAAACAGGAATATGTCCTGCATCGCTACTGCTATGCTTTCCCTGAGGGCTTTGAGGTCATAGTCCTTTACATTTTTACCGTCTATCAGCACAGTACCCCGGCTGCAGTCATAAAACCTGGAAATCAGGCTAATGAGTGTAGATTTCCCGGAACCCGTCGGTCCCACCACTGCCACTGTCTGCCCGGGATATGCGCAGAAATTTATATCCTCGAGCACAGGCTTCTTGCCATAACCGAAGTATACATTCCTGAATTCCACCCGTCCTTCAGGCTTTCTGGTGATGGCACCCTCACGGCTCTTTATTTTAGGCTCTCTGCTGAGAAGCATCATGACCTTTTCTGCAGAAGTGGCAAATCTCTGCGTATCATTTATCAGCCAGCCTATCATCCTCATGGGATTGTTCAGCGCCCAAAGGAAGCTGCTGAAAGTGACGAGCTCTCCCAGAGTGATGTTCTCTGTGATTACCAGAATACCGCCTGCCAGGATGATTATCACCGATAGCAGACCGGCCACCGCATCCATCACTGGAAGGTATTTCTCCCATATTTTCGCAGCCCTTATGTTGCAGTCTCTGAAACCCGCATTCTCCCTTGAGAATTTGTAGATCTCATATTCCTCCTGTGCAAAAGCCTTTACGACCCTGTTTCCGCTGATGTTTTCCTGGACCACTGAGTTGAGTTTGGAAAACTGCTCCCTGATAGCCGAAAAAGCAGGCTTGACCACACTTGAGAGCTTCACTGCCAGAATGCCTGTGATGGGAGTGATGGCAAGCAGTATCAGCGTGAAAGTGGTATTGATGGTGAACAGTATCACCAGTACCAGGATCAGTGTTACTGTATGCATGAAAAGCGAATACATGACATAAGCGGTAAAATGCCTGACCGCCTCAAGGTCACCGGTCATCCTGGCCATTATGTCGCCTGTCTTGGTACGGTCGAAGAAGTCAAAATCAAGCTCCTGTATCTTTCTGAAGACATCTCTTCTGGCATTGAACACTACATTCTGCGAAACATGCTCAAACATATAGAGATATATGTATCTGAGAACAGCCCTCAGGATAGTATTGCCGACCATGATCAGGACCAGGGTGAGCAGTATGCCGATCTGTCCGTCTACAATGACCCTGTCGACTATCATCCCCTGCACATACGGGTTGATCATATTCAAAAGGTTTACAGCAAATACGAGTCCGAGTGCTGTGAAGAAAATCAACCTGTATTTTCTCATCAGACTCCAGACCCACTTGAATTCTTTCATGCAAAATCAACTGCCTTCTATGATTTCTTACAATATTATCAGCTATTTGTCCTGACAATGAAATGTACATTTCTGCCTTTCTGATGTATAATCTTATAATGACGACCCAATATCATTACTGTATTCTGTTAAAGGTTGGATGATCTATGTGTGTTCTTGGCATTAAACCTGAATGTTTCAATCCGCACGTATATTTCACTTTCAAGGGCAGATATGAAGAAAACCATGTGACCAAAGTCCATTCCCATGATTTTGTCACAATGATTTATGTGATGTCCGGAGGCTGTACCTATACCATCGATGGTGTATCGTACCGCGTGAAAAAAGGCGATATGCTGGTTTTCAACGCCAATGTATCGCACGGCAAAAACGTCGGTCCGGGCGAAGAAATAATGGAGCTGCATGTAGGCCTCGGTAATATATCTGTTGAGGGCTTGCCGCGCAACCACCTGATACCTGCCGATGAAGCTCCCGTGTACAATCTGCAGGAATATGAGCAGCAGTTCATCAGCTGTTGCAGCGACATTTGCGCGGAACAGGAAAACAACCTGCCCGGGTGTGAACTGATGATAAAAGTACATGTGATGAGGCTTATGGTAAATTTCCTGAAAGCGACCAAAACGGACATACACCGCGACAGAAACACGCTGTCGGGCATCGATTCTTCTGATAAAACCGTGATAGTGAACTCACTCATGAATTACATGAATGAAAACTATATGCGCCCTATATCGCTTGAAACGATCTCAAAAAAGATTTATCTGAGTCCTGCCTATATATCAAAGGTGTTCAAAGATGAGACAGGCGAGACCCCGATAAATTATCTCATAAAAATACGACTGTCAAAAGCCAGGGAAATGCTGATAGCGGGCGGGCGGTCCGTCAAGTCCATAGCCAGAGCCGTGGCTGTCTCTTATACACATCTGACGCTGCCGACGAAGAGGGTAGTGGAGATCTCGGCGGTAGCCGTATCGTTTAGAAAAGAAAGACAAACGGGGAAGG
>DGEE01000126.1 GCA_002385815.1 Hungateiclostridiaceae bacterium UBA3934 | reverse complement strand
AGTCTGGCCGACATTTCCTGCGGGGGGGTCCAGATCTCGCCGCAGGTCTGGCCGCCGGTACAGTAATAACCGCGTTTGGTTACTGCAAGCTCCCAGTATGCCTCGACGATATCTCTCCAGCGCTGTTCACCCGTGACTTCCCATGCCCGGGCTGCACCAATCACTTCAGGGACAGTAGTATTGGCATGCATATTTGTGAGTACATCCTGTCCGGCGAGCAGAGGATCGAACAGGCGGCGGCGGTAATACCTCTGCATAAGCTCGTAATGCTCTCTGCGACCCGTTATTTCATACAGGTCAGCCCATATTTCGAGCATACCGCCGGTTTCGCAATCCAGTATATCGTCGAACTGTTCGCGGGTGAATTTGCCTGACCAGCGGTAAAACCAGTCGGACCAGGCATCGGCGACCTCAAGTGCCTGCCGGTTCCCTGCATGCTTGTACATATCGACCAGGCCCATGAAGGTTTTGTGGAGGGTGTATTGAGGAGCCCAGACAGCTTTGCCCCTGGAGATCCAGTTCAGGTATTTTTCCGGGATCGGACCTGCCCATTCTCCTCCGTTTTCCTTCTGACACCTCGCCAGTTCAGATACGATATGGTCAGCCTTTCCTTTTATCTCTGCGTCTCCAGTCGCAGCATATATTCTTGCTGCTGCTGAAAGCCAGTGGCCCGGGAAGTGGCCTCTCAACTGGCAGGTTGGCGACTCCCAGCCGCCGTGGATGTTTTGGAGCAATTGGCTGGCATGCCATATACCTGCCTCAAAATAGTGATTTCTCAGCAGGTTTTCTGTTTCAAGACTCAGCATGTATTTTCGGTTCGATTGGGTTTTCTGGCTGAGCTGCCCCGGCAGCAGTTGCACATCCCCATATGGGAAACTTCTCATTTTGGTATCCGTTCTCTCGTTGGTATCAGGCATTTTCTTACCCCCTTGTAATGAAATGCTTTACTGCACGGCCTGCTGCAAATGCAGTTCTTCGCTGCACGGCCTGCTGCAAATGTAACACCTCACTGTACGGCCTGCTGCAAATGCGACCGTACAGGCGGATCTGCCCTGCACAGGAAAAACTGAGTAATTGCATTGTACATCTTAATCATAGTCTCCCGGGATTTTTTTGTGAATAAAAGAATCTGCAGAAAATATTCATTTTTTTCATATGTTGTTTTTCGTTTGCGGAGCCATGCTGTTAACTCGACTAATTTGCACATATAATGTATATTAATACTTAGTTCCGCATTGATGTTTGTACACTTGCTCCATATTGTCGGAAGAAAACATAAATCTGTGGTGTTGCTATGGGATCAGAAATATTGCTGGGACTGAAGGAAATAGTGAAGGTGAGGATCGTAGATTTCTGCAGGGCGGACAGGCCTTTTGTCCATGCTGACAGGATACTCGACTTCAATGTCTTCATTTATATCGTCTCAGGAGAGATGAGGATCTGGGAAAGCGGCACCGAATATGTTGTTGGTGAGGAAAATGCCTTTTTCCTGAAAAAAGGACTGCATCATTATGGCAAACATGAGATCCCCGAAGGGACGACGTGGTATTACATCCATTTCCACGGCGGTGCTGATGACGAAAGTGTTCGCAGGCTGAGCGAATACAGGCCTGTTCCGGCTTCGGGGGAGTTCAGCGAGGATGATTACGACCAGTATATAAAGCTGCCAAAGCTTTTGCGGGTGGAGAGCCCGAAGCTCATTGAAAGAAAGCTTGAGGCGCTTACTCAGCTTTGCAAATCATCGAACGATCTCAGAATGGCATATCTGAGCTATGGCACCATGGAGCTGTTTTTTGACCTGTTCAACCAGGAAAGGAGCAGGTTCGGGCTTGACAGGGGCGACATAATCACACGGAGGATCATACTTTATCTTGAGGGCAATGTGTCAAGGAAGCTGAGCTCTGCCGAGATAAGTGATCACATATGCATGAATTACAACTATATCAGCGGTATTTTCAAAGAGAAAACAGGCATGAGCATCATGGAATACCACGAAAAAATCAGGATGAACGAGGCTGCCAGGCTGCTCAGGAATTCGAATATGAATGTTTCTGAGGTGAGCGACAGGCTGGGATTTGGAGACCCGCTCTACTTCAGCCGCGTTTTCAAAAAGGTCATGGGCTATTCTCCTTCGGATTATGTCAAGCAATCATACTTCAGGGTCTGATGCAGTGAACTCCATGTTTGCCGCCGGTGTTACAAGGGTAATAATGTTGTAAACAGCCTGTATTTGAATACAGGTCATGAAAGTGGCAAACAGCCGGCTGAAATGTTTTGACAGGATTAGTTGAATAATTTACAAAGGGGTGTAATTATGGATAAGAAAGACAGAGATAATTTGAAAGCGATGGACACCGAATCCACCGGTAAAAATGACGCAAGCAACAGTAAGGCATATTCGTTCCCGAATGAGGAGACTTGTTCAGCCGAGTTTTCAGAAGGCTGTAAAACAGTAGAGGATTAGATCGTATTTTCAATTTATTATTGACAAAAATCATCTGGCAATTTCCATACCTGTCTGATAAAATATTTGTGGCAGGGAGTGAACAGGTATGGAAAATAAAACTTTTGAACTTCTGACCAAAATGTATGACGAGTTCTCGGATCGGTTTGACAGCATCGGGAACAGGCTTGACGGAGTTGAGAAAAGACTTTCAAAGGTCGAGCTTATTATTGAAAATGAAATCAAAAATGACATTCGTGCGCTATATGACGGTTACAGGCAAGCGAATGAAGGGTTGAAGGCTATTAAGGAAACTGTTGATGAGATTTCAGCAAAAATCGACAGACATGAAGTCGAGATCAGAGTCATAAAAGGCGGTAAATCATAGCCGGAAATCGCGTATTAATGTGCGATGTGAAAACGCAGGGGAGCTTTTATCCAGCTCCCTTTATGTATGTTTACAAATACACCTTTTGACAGAGTGGACATTTTGCTGTACCGTTTTTTGATTTCTGGGCACCTGACACTTAGGATTTTCAACTTTTCGGGCTCTGACTGTACCGTTTTTTGATTTCTGGGAATTTGTCTGTACCGTTTTTTAACTTTTGGGCATATAATCCAATTGAATTCCGTTTTATGTAAACCATTTCTCAAGAAAAACTTGCTTTTGGCTCTTTTTTTATCCCAGAAGTCCAAAAACGGTACAAAAAAACTTAAAATACCCGTGGCTTGTAAAGAATCAAAGTCTATGCCTCGTACACATCCTTGTCAATTGAGGGGGGCGGCTCAGTATCTGGCCATAATCCTTTTGTTCATTTCATTTTCCTGAAAAGTGTGTTATAATAGAAGTGCTCAACGTGTTGTTTGCTTTACCGGAATGCAGATCCGATTGCAGCAAACCGCACGTTTCTTGTTTACTGTAAGACTGTATATGTTCTTCACCTATTCACATATTTGTGCCGCTCTTGTTTATAACGTCACAGCGACCGGGACTGGTCGATTTTCCGTTGATAGGTCTGGAACTGCGTAATATGGAGGTGATATGAAAATGTATAAGGTTGGAGATTTGATACTTTATGGAAGCACAGGTGTTTGCAGAGTCGATGATATA
>DGEE01000105.1 GCA_002385815.1 Hungateiclostridiaceae bacterium UBA3934 | reverse complement strand
CACCGTCCACATCCTGTCCTGCTGGTATATCAGACAGTCCTGCCACATATATATCTGCATCTGTGGTTATTGTGTAAAGCTGGCTGTCAAGTCCGAACAGAGTCCGGCACCGTTCATTTGAAAAGTAAAGGGGTTCTCCCCTGCTGGTGCCTGTTACAGCCAGTTGAGTCACTCTTCCGGTAGGAGCTGTCCGTGTTATCGTAATACCCAGTATGTTTCCCAATTCCGGCAACTTTGCTTTCACATCAGAGGCTCGTAGCGTTTTGGTCCAGGTGTAGATCTTCTCATAGTCATCCTTCACACTTACAAGATACGGATATGAAGATCCCCACACATTACGTACGTCCTCAGTACTGCCGCCTCCTGAGGCAAAGTAGTAGACATGCTCGACAGGTTTGCCTTTATATGTCAGCACCTTGTCGCTGACTTCATCTATCACCTTGTTGCATTCGGCTATCTCGACACTGTAGCCTTTATAGACCTGACAGTGCGTAGTTGCACAAATGTCGAATCCGGAGCTGCCATGCTTCCCTTTGTTGTTGAGTGCGTACATTTTGGACACAACAGCCTGTGCTTTCAATGCTTCTGCGGGTGAGCTCCCTCCGATTTCCGGAGGCACGTTGCCGTACAGGTATTCTCTGACTGAGACGACATTTATGACCGTCATGTCACTGTTTGACAGTCTTCTTACTTCGACAGCACCCCTGTAAGGCTTTCCTTTTATATTTATTACAGCAGGTTCATTGCCCGGAGCGGGTCTGACCTGAAAGAAGGATCTGCTGCTGCCGAAAATACACAATGTCTTATGTTGTCCGTCAGCAACGACCACTCTGTCTGAAGAAGCTTTTATTATCTCAAATACTGTTTCCGGGATCAGCTTTTTCAAATCATCTGTCATCTGTTCCGCTTCAGCCTCATCAAGGCAAAATCCGGTCCATACCTGCCAGGCATCGTTGTATGCGATATACGCCTCTATCCCGGACTGGCGGTATAACGAAATGCTGTTCATCGCCGATGCTGCATCCGGATAGTCTCCTCCTATTTTCACATGGTATGGTCCGTATTTCCTGCCACTGATATCAGAACCTGAACCTGTGTATTCCTTGAGTCCGCTGTTGCTTTCGTGATAGTAGGCATCTTTTCGAATATAAAGTGTCGATGCTCCTTTGTGAGTGTGTATTTCTGTGAATTTACCTTCACTGTTCACAAAGCCTGCTGTCACACCTGCCTGTGCCGACACATCGAATATCGATTGGGCAGTATTTACAGAGCTTCCCCTATAATAAAGTCCGACCCTGATGATATCATCGCCGGCACCGGATGTTTGAGCCGTTCCTGCACTCGTGCAGAATATAGTTGTAAATAATATAGTTGCAGCAAATATCACCGCAGATTTTTTAAATATCCTTTTAATCATATGATCTCCTCTTCATTGGTAAACATCAGTCGCTGCACAAAACCGAGAAATTCAGATAACTGTAGTTCTTAAATTCGACATAAAAAACTGTTCTTCCTTCTAAATCAGCCGGACAACTGAATTTTTTACATATTTTTAATCTTTCTGTAACATTGTATGCGACGCGATTTATTTGACATTAAGCCATACGGGTGCTATTATAATTTAAAGATTCTTTTTATTGACAAATGAATATTTTCAATGATAGAGGTGCGCTCCCAATCAGTAGCCCCGCAATAGGCAGCAGGAGCCGATGAAGCGGAGTGAAAGGTCGGAGCGCCGAAGGATATGTTCCCCTGCAGGATCAGATCCTGGGTGCAATGGCGAACAGCCTTGCAACTGTCATCAGGTATTGATGGAGCGCTATCAGTTCTAGGAAGCCTGACAGATAGACAGGCAAAAGCAGATAATTCAGGACTGTTGGCACATCGCCAACAGTTTTATTTTTCAGGGAGGTATCGTTATGGACAAAAAACTCAGAGCCGGAGTACTGGGCGGGACTGGTATGGTAGGACAGCGATTCATTACACTGCTGGAAAATCACCCCTGGTTCCAGGTCACAGCCATCGGAGCCAGCGAAAGGTCAGCGGGCCGTTCCTATGAGCAGGCTGTCGAGGGCCGCTGGAAGCTCGATGTTCCGATTCCGGAAAACGTGAAGAACATCACCGTGCTCAATGCTGCCGATATCAACAGGATATCCGATGAAGCCGACTTCGTATTCTGTGCTGTTGACATGAAAAAGGATGAAATCAGAGAACTCGAAGAGAAATATGCACGGGCGGAACTGCCTGTTATATCCAACAACTCTGCCCACAGATTTACAGAGGACGTTCCGATGATAATCCCGGAAGTCAATCCGGAACACTCAGCAATAATCGAGAAGCAGAGAAAACGTCTTGGTACCAGAAAGGGGTTCATCGCAGTCAAATCCAACTGCTCCCTGCAGAGTTATGTACCGCCTGTACATGCTCTCATGCAGTTTGGTCCTGAAAAGGTACTTGCATCGACTTACCAGGCCATATCCGGAGCCGGAAAGGTTTTCAGCGACTGGCCTGAGATAGCTGACAATGTCATACCATATATCGGTGGTGAAGAAGAAAAAAGTGAAACAGAACCTCTCAAGATCTGGGGAACCATCGAAGGAGACAAGATCAGACCGGCTTCAGGTCCTGTTGTTTCTGCCCAGTGTTACAGGGTGCCGGTCTCGGACGGCCACATGGCAGCAGTGTTTATCTCATTCCGGAAAAAGCCATCAAAGAATGAAATACTTGCCTGCTGGAAGGAATTCAGGGGCAAGCCACAGGAACTGAAACTCCCAAGTGCACCGTCACAGTTCCTCACCTATTTCGATAAGCCTGACAGGCCTCAGTCAAAACTTGACAGAGACCTGGAAAACGGAATGGGCATCGCATTGGGAAGGCTGCGGGAGGACGCGCTGTTTGATTACAAATTCACCTGTCTGTCACATAACACGGTCAGGGGAGCTGCCGGAGGCGCAATACTTATGGCTGAATTGCTAAAAGCTGAAGGATGGCTTTAGAATATCGCTGATTATCATAAAGGAGGTCGGAAAGCATGAAAAAACGGATTTTTACTGGGTCCGGTGTCGCCATCGTAACTCCGTTC
>DGEE01000097.1:5361-25765 GCA_002385815.1 Hungateiclostridiaceae bacterium UBA3934 | reverse complement strand
AGATGTGTATAAGAGACAGGGGTCTGACCTTGCTGGCACCCATATAACCTACGAACATACCCTGACTGTCCAGTTCGATCAGTCCCTGGTTGACCCCCTGCGCCACTACATACAATCTGTTTGCCCTGTCCACCACCAATGCCGTGGGGTAATACTGAAAGTCGGCAGGGATGATCTCTGAAACAGGAGGCCCTATCTCCCTGACAAAATTTCCGTCAGCATCCAGATGGACTATCCTTGAATTATCCGTATCTGCCACATATATTTCACCGTCTTTTGTTACAAACAATCCCTTCGGGTTGTTGAAGGAATCCCGGGTCCCATTTTTGCTGAAGCCCTCAATTATCCTGTCCAGTTCCCAGTTTTCGTTTATGACCACTATCCGGTTGTTCCCCGAATCTGCGACATAGAGCTTGTTATCCGGACCGGTGAAAAGATCCGATGGCTTTTTGAATTCATTTATACCAAGAGACCTTCCATCAACTATCCTGGCCGGGACATATGCAGCCGGCGCCGGAATAGGAGACCCCCAGAAGTCATAATTATAGTTGTTGTATGGTTCGTCCGCATAGGCAGATGCCGGACACAGCAGAACGAAAATTATAAAAATCGCCAAAAACCTTTTGAATCTCAATGCCCTGCCCTCCCTTCTATTCCTTCAGTCCGGATGTGGACATGGTCTGGATGATGCTGCTCTGCGTGACCATGAACAATACTACCGGCACTATCATCATAAGGAGTATGACCGCCGCACCCACTCCCGCTCTGGCAAACCCGCCCATTAATATCTGGTTCAGCGCATATGGCAGTGTCTTCAATTCTTCACTGTATATGAACGTACTGCCTGTCGCACCCCAGAGAGTCTGGAATGAGAAGATTATCAGTGTGAGCCAGGCAGGTTTTACACATGGCATCGCTATCGTCCAGAATGTCTTCATCTCCCCGGCTCCATCCATACGTGCGGATTCCAGCAGAGAATCAGGAATGGTGACCATGAACTGCTTCATGAGGAACAAACCAAGAGAATATCCAAATGCAGGTACGATCAGTGCAAGATATGTATCGAGCCAGTTGAGCCTGGCCATCACCAGATAGTTCGGTATCGCTGTTACGACAGGCGAGAACATGAGTGAGGTGACTACTATGTTGAAAAAGAGCTTCGATCCCGGGAACTTGTGCTTCTCGAGTGCAAAGGCTGCCATCGATGCTATCACTACATGCCCCGCAGTGCCTGCTGCCGTGGTGAATAAAGTATTGAATATATAGCGTGAGAAGGGCACCCATGACTGGGCCATCAGCAAAAACAGATCCCTGAAGTTGTCAGTGGTGGGGTTTCGTACGAAAAACCTCGGAGGGAACATGAATATCTCATCCAGGGGCTTGAATGCATTGGAAATAGCGTATATCATGGGAAGTACCATGAAGGATCCGAATATTACCAGGATCACGATATTCGCAACATCGCCCCCCAATGAACGGTTCAGCCTTTTTGGTTTGAGTTTCCGCATCTTCATTCTATCTACCCACCTTCTTCAGAAGATTCTGTACTACCTTGTTGCAGAAGATCATTGTCAGGAAAAGTACTGTTGCAATAGCTGAAGCATAACCCATTTCAAAACGGAGTGTACCGTAGTCTATAAGGTGATTGACCACTGTATGGGCTGCATAATCCACACTCGGCAGACCCGCAAGTGCTATGGTCACATCACTGACTGCAAAGGATGAAGTTATGGACATAACAGCACCGAACATCAGCATGGGTTTCATATTCGGCAAAGTAATGTACCAGAGCTCCTGCCAGCGATTCTTTATACCATCGACTATCCCCGCTTCATACTGGGCCCTGTCGATACCCTGCAGACCGGCAACAAAAGACAGGAACCCTGTACCGAGACTCATCCACAATACGACTATCATTATAACTGGCATTATATATCTCGGATCCTGAAGCCATATTATTGGTTCTGTGATAAAGCCCAGCTTCATAAGCGTGGAGTTCACATAGCCATATGCGTCACTGCTGAACATGACCTGCCATATCATGTACACATTCCCCGATATGGACGGGGCATAAAAGATCAGTACCATGAATGCCCTTATCTTCGGGGGCAATTCATTGATGAACCATGCAAACATCAGTGACGCAAAATATCCGATCGGTCCTGTGATGGCTGCCAGCAGAAAAGTGTTCTTGACAGACTTCAGAAAGACATCGTCGCTCAGAAACAGTCTTACATAGTTTTGCCACCCAATAAATTTGGGAGTCTCCAGAATATTAAAGTATGTAAAGCTGAGCCCCATCGATACAATTACCGGTATAACGGTAAAAACCATGAAAATGATGGCGAAAGGTGCAAGGAATAAATAAGATACCCTGTTTTTGACTATCTGATCTTTCAGGTTTACAAGCTTGCCCTTGAACGAGGAAGCTGTTCCCTGCACATGCTGTGACAACTTCTCTACTACAGCAGACATTTATTTACCCCCATCCCTCAGCGGTAAGCCGAATTCTTTTCTCTTATTGTCGATCTCTTCATTTATTATCCTGACATAGTCCAGCAGAGTTTCCCTTGGATCCGCACCCTCATTGTACACCTTCCTGAAAGCATTGTTCAGATGCCTTGGGGTGAAGTAACCGCCCGGGACCTCCGGATTGCCTTTGACCCAGCTTCTTTGCTCCGTCAGCGCATTATAGTCCTTTACTGGCCACGGCAGCCTCTTTGCTGCTTCAATGTTTGCAGTCGGATGACGCGCTGCCGCTCCCATAAGACTCTCCATCTCACGCCCGAATCTGACCTGCGTATCGGCGCTGACCCACCACTTCATAAACTCCCATGCAGCTTCCTTGTGCTTGGACGACTGCAGCATCATAACTCCATATCCGCCGCTGGTGGTAGATCTGTCGATGACTCCATCCTCTCTCAGCACACCTGGTATGGGTGCCATCTCCCAAAGCCCTCTCAGCTCCGGAGCAAATACCTGCAGATTGTTGTAAAGCCAGTATTCATTAAGGAGCAAGGGCATTTCACCTGTCCTGAAACGGTTCATTGCATCGAACTCGACAGGAAACTTATAGTTCACAAACAACTCAGTCCATTTTTTGAATGCACTGATTGCCTCTTCCGTATCAAGTGCACTTGATATGCCGTCTCCGTTATAAACCTGGCCTCCCTCCTGGTAGAGGAAAGTGCTGAATGTCTCCATAGCTCCCCATGTATCATTCAATCTGGTGACCGGGACACTTACATCCATATTTGACTTTTGTATGGTAGAGATAATCTGATAAAGATCTTCCCATGTGTCCGGCGGTTCCACTCCCAGCTCCTCCAGAATATCGGTGCGGTAGAACATCATGAGGAACTGCTGCTGCTCAGGCAGCCCATATATACCGCCCTGGAACCTGTATGGCAGTATCGTGGGCTCTGTGAACTCACTGAGCACCTCATTCAAATCAGGGAATTGAGTCAGATCCACAGCCGCATTACGGGTCGCATAGTTGACCGGCTCACCATTCCCTACAGAGAGAGCTACATCCGGTCCCCTGCCGGCAACAGTCGCAGGCAGCAGTACATTGGGCTGGACAAGCTCCAGGTTGACGGCCACGCCTGTCTCCGGTACAAATGAGTCATCTATCATCTTCTTGAGTACCTGTGCCTGGTCACGTCCGGTAGTGATCCAGACAGTGATGGCTTCGCCTTCGTCGTACACATTGCCCACACTGCTGTAATCCTCGGTAAAGGAAGCTATGAAAGCTGATATCTCATGGATGATACGCCTGAAGAAAGAAGCTTCCGCTTTGGGTATTTCTGCATCAGGTGCAGAGAAAATGAAGTAATCGATCTCAAAAGGCTGATTTCTGGTATCATTTATCCAGGTGCCAAGTGCACCGACATTGTCCTTGAATTGCTTCATTCTGTTTTGTATCGTACGGGGTCTTTCCGCCATATCCTCTAGTTGGTAGGAAAGCCTGTCCAGTATGGCGTTGTGAGAACCACGCTGGCCGGTATATTCCACCAGGCTGTCGGAAAGCTCCTTTAGTATCTCACTCTGTTCCCTGAGGGTCGCCATGACACCGGGAAGTTTCTTATGCAACTGGTAATCCCTGTAGCGATCCGGCTCTTTGCCGGTTATCATGAGTATCTTGCGGTAAGCGCTGTTGAGCACATAGACACTTTCCTCCGCCTCTCTCAGTATTTCTGCCAGATCGCCCAGAACTACCTCCATTCTTATCCTGTTTACACCCTCATTTAGATAAAAGAGGAAGGGACCATCTTCATTCCCCAGCACGAAGTTATTCCATATGGATGTAAAATTGAACTCGATATTCTCCGCTTCTTTAAAAGGAACTTCACCGTTTATGATAAGCCTTCTGTTGGCATACAGTCCGCGAATGATATTCTGTCTGCCTTTGATCGTTATCTGATAAAGACCGGCTTTTTCGACTTCGACATCCCACTCGATCCACTGTCCCGGAAGCTGCCAGTTCGTGCTCCCTATCGTATTCAAACGTATCTTGGATTTATGATATGGTACTGTGGCAGGGGATGTACGGTCGTTGAGAGGATAAAGCGTCGGATCTGACTTGAAAACAGCGCTTTCGCCCTGTACATATACAGACTCACCGTCGTAGACCTGGTATCCTTTTCCCTTCCACTCCTTCAGTTTCTCTTCATATGTCGGTAGCGTTTCATATTGCGTGAGCTTCAGGGACCTGATCACCATAGGCTCCTTTACGGATACAAGCTTTATGGTATTTTTGCCTTTGTTGAAGTGGAAAAGGTATGGCTCGTTATAATAGCCCATATAGTCACTGAAATATGAAGTTTGCCATTGGGGTTGTTCTATCTGGCGTGGTCTCATGTCATTATCACGGTTGTCACGTCTTATTTCCTCCGCATTGACCCACACCCTTGTAAAAGTGATATGCTTTGCATCATTGAAAGGACTTATTCCGTTTATCCATACCTCACGTTCTATTGCCGCGCTTCGGCCCTCTATGGGGAAATACTCTATATAAAGGCTGTACAACCCTTCCTCGGGCACATCCACTTCCCAGGTGACATATCCCTGCTCATCAGTCTTCAGTGATTTCCCTGATGAGCCCTCAAAATCCTGCAGTATCTCTGCCTTCATATCTATCTCAACATATTTATCTACTTCTATCTCTACTTCGGTCCTGGGTCTGGGAGCATCCGGATACTGGGAAATGTAGCGTTCATAAGTGTCTGCTCTCCGGATCGTCAGATCGTTTCCGGATACCGGATCCGATGGTGTAATGGTGTCGCCGTTGGAAATGCCTGTTCCTGAGAAAATGAATACAAAAATAAAAACAACTGCCAATAGCTTAGATACCTTGCGTACAGCTATCTTCTCCATATATACAACCCCTTGTTATGTTTTCGTATTTACACGCTCTTAAACAGTTTGTATATGATGTATACCTGATCTCCACATTATCAAACAATCTCAGGGACAATGGAAATAAAAAATAAAATAAAAAGATTAATCATTAAATTATTGTCGGTACATGATTTATTATAATTTTACTTTTCTTCCATGTCAATAACAATTTGCCACAAACCCTGCAAATGGGTTTAATGAAGCATTGTAAGCCAGTGTTCATGCACGTGGCAGCCCTTGTGAAAACGTTACACTAACTTTACACCGCCTCTGGATATAACATTACTAATTAAAGTTGTAATGTTACTTTGAATCAGGTATTGCAGGTATCCATCAGCATTTGCCATGATGATGAGGAAAATACAGAGTTATTCTTCTGGTAAATCTATGTCCTCATCGAAATCTATATGATTTTCCTTGTATCGTTTTTTGATTTTTGCTAAAGTAGGATTAAATCATTTTCTGAAACAGAGTATGCAAAGGAGTGTTCCTTTTTGCCTTTTGACGGAATCGTTGCAAAATGCATAGTACGGGAACTGAGCAAAGAGCTCTCAGGCGGCCGTATAGATAAAGTCCTGCAGCCGGAAGCTGATGAAATAGTACTGGTTATAAGGGCACAGGGCAAAAACCACAGGCTTTTGCTCAGTGCCAGTCCACGATATCCCAGGATCCACATTACTGAAACGGTCAAGGAAAATCCGTCTGTTGCTCCTTCATTCTGCATGCTGCTGAGAAAACACCTCACCAGGGGAAGAATTCATTCATTCGAGTTCAATGACTATGAAAGGGTCATAGGTCTGAACATCGAAGCAGTCAGCGAACTCGGAGATATCTCATCCAAAAAGCTGGTCATAGAAATAATGGGCAGGCACAGCAATATAATCCTGCTCAACGAAAACGACAGGATACTGGATTCCATCAAACACGTGGATTCAGATGTCAGCAGCGTCCGCGAAGTCATGCCCGCAAGGCAGTACATACTGCCCCCTTCCCAGGACAAAATTTCGCCTTCACATCTTGACACGGCGCAACTGACACAATTGCTTGATTTTTCATCGAAGCCCGTCGAAAGATTCCTGCTGGATAATATAAAAGGCTTCAGTCCTCTGCTGTGTCGCGAAGTCTGCTACCGCGCAGGCATAGACGGTAAAAGGCGTACCGGAGGACTTACGGCCGAAGAGCGTATTTCCCTGGAAACGGCGCTTCATTCGGTAATCAAAGAAATCAGGAATGACGAGTATCTGCCCGCCGTCTATTTTGAAGACGAGCAGTGCCGGATACCGCTGGACTTTCACTGCCTGGACATAAAGCAATACGCTTTCAGGGAACAATCGGGCTCCATCAGCCATACGCTTGACAGATTTTATAATTCACGTGACAAAGCTGAACGGCTCAGGCAAAAGAAGGCCGACTTGTTCAAATTACTGAACAACTCCATCGACCGTTGCACCAAAAAACTGGCCATCCAGCAGGACGCATTACGCGAAGCAGCGGACAGGGAAAAGCTCAGGCTTTACGGCGAACTGATCACGGCCAGCATATATGCAATACCCAAAAACGCAAAAAGCGTGTCATTGATGAACTATTACAGCGAAAACGGAGAATACATCGACATCCCTCTCGATCCGAACCTGTCACCCCAGGCAAATGCTCAGATTTACTTCCGCAAATACGCTAAAGCAAAGAGCACCCACATATACACGACACGCCAGCTGGAGCAGACGCAGATCGAGCTTGACTACCTGGAAAGCGTTCTTCAGATGCTGGACAACTGCACATCTGTGCAGGAGATCGACGAAATCAGACAGGAGCTCTCTGACCAGGGGTATATGGTACAAAAGCGCAGACGGCATGGGAAGAAAGCCGCCTCTGCGACAGAGCCTCTGCACTACAGATCCTCCGACGGTTTCGACATCCTGGTCGGAAAAAACAATACACAAAATGACCGTCTGACCTTTAAAATAGCGCAGTCCGGCGATATCTGGCTACATACGAAGTCAGTACCCGGTTCCCACGTGATAATAAGAAAGAGTGGCCGTGAAATACCCGACAGGACTATCGAGCAGGCTGCCATGATAGCAGCCTGGCACAGCAAAGCCAGGATGTCATCCAATGTCCGGGTAGACTACACTGCCGTGAAAAACGTAAGCAAACCGTCAGGCGCAAAACCGGGGATGGTGGTCTATGTCAATTACATGACGGCCATCGTCACGCCGGACCAGTATCTGGTGGAAAGTCTCAGGGTGTAGTCTTTTACTGGTCGCAATCAGGGTTTGTCGTGCGCGGCGCCGGGAAAGCTCGTTTATGGAAGTCTGGTTGGATTCCGGATGCAGTTTCTATATAATAAAAGAGTACTCTCATCACAAATGGTACGTGGCTGCGGTTGATGCCGGGACATCTGGATCAGCTCAAACTGAAAGGAGATGCAGTATAATTGGAAAAAAACAGTTCTCAAACGACAAAAGCTGCGGAGAAATATATCAGGAAAGCCATCGAAATGGGTGCGGATCACGCTGTATTCTTCAGGACCGGGGATATCGAATTCGATCCCAGAACACTCCTGAAATGCATGTTCGGCTGTAACACATGGGGCAAAGGCCATACATGTCCGTCCAGGCCAGGCTCGCTGAAACCATGGGAATATGAGCAGATATTCAGGAAATACAGCTGGGGCATCATAATACATTCACATAGTAAAAAAATCTCCCAGGATGTCTCATTCTCAATAGAAAGCCAGGCTTTCACAGACGGTTACTACATGGCGTTTTCGCTGAGTGACTGCTCCAGCTGCAGTGAATGCGGCGCTGCAAGAGGCTCAGACTGCGCTGACCCCAGGAAAGCGAGACCCGCATTCCACAGTGTCGGTATAGACGTATTCAAAACAGTGAGGAAGTTCGGTCTGCCGCTGGAAACGCTCAGGACTCCGTCGGACGAGCAAAACTGGTACTCGGCAGTATTTATTGAATAATCGATCCTGCAACCGGGCTGATGACCGGATACAAGGCTGGTCTAATAACTTGAACAGAGGAGTGGATAAAATGGTATCAGAAAAAGTACTCACCAATTTAAAAAAATCATCATGGATAAGAGCCATGTTCGAACAGGGGCAGAATCTCCGTCAGAAATATGGAGCCGATAATGTCTTTGACTTCTCTCTTGGCAATCCGGACCTGGAGCCGCCTGTGCTGGTCCGGGAAGTGCTTAAAAAGACTGTGCTTTCGGATATACCAAAAATGCATGGTTACATGAGCAATGCAGGATACCCTGAAGTAAGGGCAGCTGTCGCCGCAAAGCTGAAACAGACCACAGGCGTCCCTGTTGAAGGTTCTCATGTCATAATGCAGTGCGGCGCAGGCGGTGCCATGAACGTGGTACTGAAAACCATACTGAATCCTGGTGATGAAGTCATAGTACTCGCCCCCTATTTCGCCGAATACCTTTTTTACATAGACAACCACGGCGGCAAACCGGTCATCGTTGAAAAAAACCGGGAAACCTTCCAGCCTGATCCGCAAAAGATATATGACGCCATCACCCCGAGAACGAAGGCATTGATAATCAACTCACCCAACAACCCGACCGGGGTCATATACAGCCGGAGCTCACTGGAGGCTATTTCAGATGCCATCGAAAAACGGCAGAAGGAATTCGGTACAGTGATATGCGTCATATCTGATGAACCTTATGACAAGATAGTTTACGACGGTGCCGAAGTTCCGTCAGTATTCAAGGTTTTCAGGAACTCCATCATCGTCAATTCGTTCAGTAAATCGTTGTCTCTGCCCGGTGAACGAATAGGCTTCATCGCGGTCAATCCCCGCATCGATGATGCCTCGGCGCTGACAGACGGACTCATTTTTGCCACCAGGACTCTTGGTTTCGTAAACGCTCCTGCTCTCTTCCAGAGGATACTCCCTGAATCACTCGACGCAAAAGCAGATGTCGAGATATACAAAAAAAGACGCGACATGCTCTATGAAATCGTCACCGGCGCCGGCTTCAAATGTCTCAAGCCACAGGGCGCATTTTACCTGTTCCCGCAGTCGCCCATAGAAAATGACGTGGAATTCTGCAGCGAAGCACTCAAATACAACCTCATCATTGTACCCGGCACCGGATTTGGCTGCAGAGGTTTCTTCAGACTGGCATACTGCGTGGATGAAAAGACGATAGTCAACTCACGGAAGGCTTTTGAGGCTTTGGCAGCTCAATACAGATGAGTTTAATACCTAGCGCGGTACTCTGACATGCATTATCCGGCAAAATGCCGGATAGTATGTGTCTTGGTGCCGTCCGGGCATCTTCATTATTCCTTCGCCAGTATCACAAGGAGCAGTCCTTCCTTCACTTCGATATAGGCTTCTTCCTCTGAAAATCTGTTGCTGACACCGAGGGACGATCCCAGCTCCAGCACTGCTCCCTCCAGCGGAAAATAGAGACCACGGGTCGAAACACCCGAGGCGCTCCCTGCGACAGGCAGCAGGGTAACAAAAACTCCGTCTTTCCGTTTCAGCCTGATGCTGCCGCTTATCAGCCTTATCTCATTTTTTTCATCGGCAATGATACCCTCCACATTGGCATCATGGATTTTTTTCAACAAAAAGAGGTTGGATATCGAATGATCCAGCCTCGATCCGATCGCCCCAAGCAGGATGACCCTGGAACAACCCCTGTTTATCGCTATTTCCACTGCAAGCTCGCTGTCCGTCATATCCTTTTCCGCCGGATAACCAATCATCTCTACGCCTGCAGCTTTCAGCCCGGTATAATCACTTTTGTCTATGGAATCAAAATCCCCCACCAGGATGTCTGGCACTATGTCCAGTGCCCTGCAGTGGCGGGCCCCGCTGTCCGCGGATATCACCAGTTCTGCTTTTTTGCAGTATTCTTCTGCATGGGCATAATCATCTATCCTGCCCCCACAGAAAATCACACAAGTCATACATAACCACCAAATGCATTCCGGCGCAGACTGCTTATCATTTCCTCCGCATCAGGTGCGCCGAATATGGTCGTACCTGCCACTATCACATTTGCTCCAGCCTGCGTCACTGACCTGATATTCGAAAGGTCTATGCCGCCATCGACTTCGATATCAAACTTCAGACTGCGTTTCACAGCCATATTTTTCAGTTCACGTATTTTGTCGGTCATACTTTCTATATACTGCTGGCCTCCGAATCCTGGGTCTACTGTCATCAACAGCACCATATCCACGTCTCCCAGCACGGCATCCAGCGTATTCAGCGGAGTGGCCGGATTCAGCACCACGGATGCCCTTACACCTCGCTCTTTTATCATCTCGATAGTCCGGTGCAGGTGCGGATTGTTTTCAACATGGACTGATATGATATCGGCACCGGCATCCGCAAAATCTTTTATGTAACGGTCCGGCTCCTCTATCATAAGATGCACATCAAAGGGAAGCTGCGTAACCTTTCTGAGACTCCTTATCACTGGCGGGCCGATGGTTATGTTCGGTACAAAGTGTCCGTCCATTATATCAAGATGGATCATGTCGGCACCAGCCTTTTCGACCCGCAATATTTCTTCACCAAGTCTTGAAAAGTCCGATGCCAGGATAGACGGTGCTATTTTGATCATTGTTCCTCATCCCTTTCTGCTGCCTTTTCTGTATTTTGCTGCGTCTTCCTGCTTCAATACCTTGTATAGTTCTGCGTAGCGGATGTATCTTCCTTCTTCTATCGACCCTTCATCAACTGCCTTCCTGACGGCACAGCCCATCTCATTGACATGGCTGCAATCGGTGAAACTGCATTTTGGGATATGCTCCTCAAATTCGGGATACAAATACTGAAGTTGGTCATAGCATATCCCGGAAAGCTCATATGAACTGAATCCGGGAGTGTCCACCAAATACCCGCCTTCAGGCAGTTCTATCAGCTCGGCATGTCTGGTGGTATGTCTGCCTCTCCCGATTTGACTTACACTTCCTGTCTCCATCACAACAGTATCCATGATCCTGTTGAGCAATGTCGATTTCCCGACACCCGACTGACCTGCAAACACTGATATATGATCTCTGAGAGCACCCTTCAGCTTATTGAATCCCTCAGTTTCCTCAATGCTGTTTTCAATGACATCATAGCCTGCTTTGGCATAAGGCAGACGCAACTTTGCCCTGTTACCATCTTTGTCCAGGTCAGTCTTGTTGATGCAGACAACTGCCTTGATGCCCTTTTCTTCTGCCGTCACAAGAATCTTGTCCAACAGCAGCAGGTCAGGTTCCGGAGATTCTACCGCTATCACGGCAATAACCTGATCTACATTCGCAACCGCCGGCCTGACAAGGACAGTACTTCTGTCGATTATCTCATCTATGTTGCCCTTTTTCTTTTCGGGATCGGTCACTGTAAAAGCTACCCTATCTCCGGTCAGCGGGGTCAACCCCTTTTTACGGAATATCCCCCTTGCCCTGCACTCATAAATACCGTCATCCTTCACTGAAACGTAATAGAATCCGGCTATCCCTCTTATAATTATGCCAAAAGGCAATAATCGAACCTCCTCATCTGCTGCCTTGATTTATCCATCATATCATCAGATACTTATCGAAACACATCGGTCACTACTGATTCCTGATATCAGTTTCCAAAGCCAGATCATTGTCGAGATAGACGATCACATGTGTCGTTCCCGTCTCTCCGATGGTCACCGGAAGGCTTATGGGGAACTGACTGCGTTTCACATACTGGTTCATCTCTATCTTGCGCACATTCGTATCAGACGGTGTCGATTCAACATAGACCAGTACTTCTTCACCATAGATACGGCTGGGATCCAGGGTGATCGTTATAAGCTTGGTCCTTTCACTTCCGCCCTGCTGAGGCTCTCCGTCATCGGGGTCGCCCGGCCTGTCATCGCCTCCGTCAACAGGTTCGTCTATGCCGAATGTCAATTCCACTGCTGTGTATTCATCATGCTCTGTATCCGGCAGGGGATATTGCTTTATGACTCTGGCCACATCGCTTATTATTCCTTCAGGCAGTATTTTCCCTATCGTAAGATTGCTCTTCAGTATGGCATTCTCAGCTTCGATCCTTGTCATCCCGATCAGATTGGGGACTCTCACCTTTTCCAGCTTCGGACCCGTACTCACATATACCTTGACAACTGTATCAGGCTTAACCATTTCGAATATCTCCGGCTCTGTCCTGATAACCAGTCCTTTGCCCACTGTCTCACTGTTCTCTCTCAGTATCTCAGGCACAAGCCCGGCATTGGTTATGTAAACCTCTGCCACTCTCGACTCCTCTCCCCTTATATCGGGTATCTCCACCATATGGGGCCCGTCGCTCACGGTGAAATTTATCGTGCTCCCGGGCTTCAGAGTGTTGCCCACTGCTATATCCTGTGATATGATGACGCCTTTTTTGACCTTATCATCGTATACCCTGTCATTATCAGAAGCAATAATGTCATATCGGCTCAGCAGCTCCTTCACTTCGTTGAATTCCATGTTCGTATAGTCTTCAACGACGAATGAAGCCGTATCGTCAGGCGTTATTATCGGAATAATGAGTTTTATGCCCAAGTAGACGATAAGTGCTGTTATCACCAGACCGGTCGCTATCCCGAGCCAGATGCTCACCCGGTCTCTTTTCTTCCTTGTTGCTGTATCATCCTCTTCTTCCATGTATTCTTCATCTCCATCATCGATATTCTCGTCTATATCAAATCCGGCGCTGACTGCCTGCATCTTTTTCGTCGGCAGCTCTTCTACAGCATTGCTCCCGCTGATTTTCGCATTTGGTTCCGACAGGACCATCTGCAGATCCGCAAGCATCTCGGATGCGGTCTGGTATCTGAGATTCTGGTCCTTCTTCATGGCTTTGACTATCAGGTCATTTACTCCCTTCGGTATCGATGGCTTAACATCTATTGGCTTTTGAGGCTTCTCCTGTATGTGCTTCAGAGCGATCGCCACAGGTGATTCCCCATCAAAGGGCACCTTTCCCGTCACCATCTCATATATGGTTATCCCCAGCGAGTAAAGATCCGATTTTTCATCGATAAATCCGCCTCTTGCCTGTTCCGGCGAGAAATAATGGACAGAACCTATGGTGCTGCCGACCATGGTGATGGTGGCAGAAGTGACAGCTCTGGCTATACCGAAGTCTGTCACCTTGGCAATGCCTTCATTTGTTATCATGATATTATGCGGTTTTATATCACGGTGAACGATGAAGTTCCTGTGTGCATGTTCGATGGCGGAGCATATCTGGATCGCTATGCTGACAGCTTCCCTCCAGGGCAGCGCACCCTTCCCGGCGATATACTCCTTCAATGTGATTCCGTCGATCATTTCCATAACGATGTACTGTATATCATCCTGCTTGCCAACATCAAAGATCGATACGATATTCGGATGGTTCAGGCTCGCTGCGGCCTGGGCCTCCACACGGAAACGCTTGACGAATTCCTCATCGTCGGTGAATTCACTGCGCAATATCTTAACGGCGACAAAACGGTTCAAAAGCAGACATTTCGCCTTATAGACGACTGCCATGCCGCCTCCGCCGATCCTTTCGAGCAATTTATATCTATTTCCCAATACCTGTCCTACCATATCCACACCTTCACTAACACTTGATTACGATGACTGTGATATTATCCTCGCCACCCTGTCTGTTCGCGGCTTCTATAAGCTTTGCACATGCATGCTCCGGCTCACTGCCGGCTGCTATGTCCGCAATTTCACTCTCACTTACCATATTGGTCAGACCGTCGGTGCAAAGTATGTATATATCATCAGCCTCGATCTGCTGGCTAATAATATCCACCTCCAAATCCGGTGAAGAACCGATGGCTCTTGTTATGACATTCTTCCTGGGATGGTTCTCAGCTTCTTCTTTGGTCAGTGTACCCTTCCTGACCAGCTCTCCGATATATGAGTGATCTTCAGTAAGCTGACTGATAGCTCCGTTCCGGATCAGATAAAGCCTGCTGTCTCCAACATGTGCGGCGGTAAGTGAAGAACCCGCTATCACTGCCATGGTCAGCGTAGTACCCATCCCGCTGACTTCAGCGCTTCCCAGCGATTTTTCATATACGGCGGCATTGACTCTTCTGAACAACTCTTCCAGCCTGCCTCCCGCATCCTCACAATCAAAGCCGCCTCCATCGCCAAAATCGTCCCTTATGTACTCAACAGCCATCCTGCTTGCTATTTCTCCGCAGTTGTGTCCTCCAAGGCCGTCAGCTATAACAAAGGCGCAGAATGTATCTGAACACCCAGGGATGATCATATAGCTGTCTTCATTTATGTCCCTTAATAATCCTTTGTCGGTACCTGCTGCATACTTCAAGCTATCAGCACCTGCCTTAAATATTGTTGTCCAGTCCTTTGCTATCCTGATATATTTCCCTTCACTGACCGCACTTTCCCCTGCGCTGACCTGTTTCTGTACCCCATACCGGATCTGCCGGTTTCCCGGAGCTGATCTCACGATGTCTCAACTGTCCGCATGCTGCATTTATGTCTGACCCCAGCTCACGGCGGACAGTCGTCTCGATACCTTTTTCCCTCAGCAGTGCAGCGAATTCCTCTGTGCGAGTGCGTCTGCTCTGGCGGTAACTGGTCCCCTTCACTGGATTGATCGGTATCAGGTTTACAAGGCACAACAGCCCTTTTAGCAGAAAGGCAAGCTCAGCAGCGTTTTCCAACGAATCATTGACGCCTTCTATCAATGCATATTCGAACATTATCCGCCGGTTGGTTTTCTCTGTATATATCTTACTAGCTCCAATGATTTTGTCAATACGATACTTCCTTCCAACAGGCATAAGCTTCGCCCTTATCCGGTCATTGGGAGCATGCAGCGAAATAGCCAGATTTGCCTGGAATCCTTCATCTGCAAACCGGAGTATACCTGGTACCAGCCCGCATGTCGAAACCGTCATGTGCCTGTACCCTACGTTCAGACCATGATGAGAATTTGCAAGCCTCAGGAATTTGATAACATTATCATAATTATCAAAAGGCTCGCCGATTCCCATGACGACCACGTTGCTCACCTTAATGCCGTGGTCACGCTGCATTGCCAGTATCTGCTCCAGTATCTCACCGGCAGTCAGGTTTCTCCTGAAACCGGATATCGTCGATGCACAAAAGCTGCAGCCCATTTTACAGCCTACCTGCGAAGAAACGCAGGCTGTATAGCCATGGTTATATTCCATCAGCACACTTTCTATGACATTGCCGTCATCCAGCTCGAACAGATATTTGACTGTGCCGTCGATTGCGGACTCCAGCTTTTTTCTTATATTTAGACAGGAAATACAGGCCAAAAGTTTCAACTCTTCTCTCAACTGCAGTGAAAGGTCAGTCATCTCATCGAAATCCACGGCTCCCTTTGCTATCCAGCTGAATATCTGCTTCGCCCTGTACTTCTTCTGCCCGATGCCTGTCAGGAACTCTTCGAGTTCACCGATATCCATATCCGGAAGATATCTCTTCACCGAGTCATTTGCCAATCCGACTATTTCCCCTTCCTAACCAGTCTCGCAATAAAAAATCCGTCGATCCCGTCCCTGTTGGGATAGGTCTGCAGCATACCGCCGCTGGCGTATTTTGAAAGCCCGGCAGGTAAAAAAGCTGCTATATCATCCTCATAAAACTCATCATTATTGTCCAGGAACTCCCTTATGATGCATCTGTTTTCTTCAGGCAGCAGCGTACAGGTGCTGTACACCAGCACTCCACCTGGCTTCAAAGCCTTTGAGACACTGTTTATCAGCCGGCGCTGCAAAGCCGTTATGCTTTCGATGTCCCTGTTTTCCCTTGCCCATTTGATATCAGGCTTTCTCCTTATAATACCAAGGCCTGAACATGGAGCATCCAGAAGCACCCTGTCATACATGCCCTCATGCTGCGGGACCGGTAGTGACGCATCATGCAGTTCTGTATGGATTATACCCGTCCCGAGCCGGTCTGACGCATCTTTTATCAGTTTCAGCTTGTGCTCGTGTATATCCATTGCTGTTATCAGCCCGTTGTTGTTCATCAGTTGGGCCATGTGTGTGGCTTTACCACCGGGAGCACTGCAGGCATCCAGCACCTTTTCGCCCGGCTGTGGCGCCAGTACAAGAGCCGGCAACATGGAACCCTCATCCTGCACCTGGAACAGTCCTTTCCTGAAAGCCTCCAGTCCGGATACCGATACAGGGCCTTTTATAACGACCGATTCCCTGACATATTTGCCCGGCAGCGCATCGACTCCTTCTGTCTTCAACTCCCTGATCAGTTCATCCGCGGTGATCTTCAGCATATTGGCCCTCACAGTAAGGTCGGGCACCTGGTTGCCAGCCTCCAGCAGACTTTCCGTGAATTTCTCCCCGAAAAGTTCTGCAAATTTTCCGGCTATCCACTTCGGATACGAATACCTGACCGAAAGGTACCCTACAGGGTCGACTGCCTTGTCAGGTATCACATCCTTTCCGCCGCCTCCTGCAATATTTCTCAGTACTGCATTGACGAATCCCGAAGAGGCCTTATGTCCATACCTGCGGGCAAGTTTGACACTCTCGTTGACCGCCGCCGATGGCGGTACTCTGGTCAGATACTGCAATTGGTAAGCGCCAAGGCGCAATATATTCCTTATCCATGGTGACAGTTTCTCCAGTCTTATGCTTGAGCATGCTGAAATCATCCTGTCCAGTGTGAGTTTCCACTTCACCGCACCGTAGACCAGCTCGGTTACAAAGGCTCTGTCTCTTTCGGTAAGTTCATGACCGGAAAAATACTTATTCAATGCGATATTCGAATAAGCACCCTTCTCATTTATTTCATATAAAATTTTCAACGCAGCTTCCCGCGCAAGATCCAGTTTCATATCCATTCACCGCCCGGCAGCTTCACTGCAACCGCCGTATTCCGCTTCCTCCTCAGGCGATCTTATCATACTGTCCAGCTTGTCCCTGAGGACTCCGATATCCACCGTCGTGTTCACACAGGGCCCATTGGGCCTTTTGTTCAGCACTCCTATGACAGGTATGTTGCTGACATCGGAAATGCCAATGGCCAGATCCCGCTCGCACGCTACAGAAAGCACGATTTCAGGCTTTTCGTCGGCTATGGCCTTTCGCGCCGCAGTTCCGCCTGTCACGACCCGCAGCTTTACGCCTTTTTCCTTTGCCATCTCCCTGACAGCACCAATGGTACAACGGCCGCAATTAATGCAGTTTGCAGCATCTCCTGTTATTTTGCGGCTGCACTCGCTGTTCTGCAGGCAATGCGGCAGTAAAAGCATAATCTTATCAGGTTCTTTTCTTATATCCCCTGCCTCGACGAACAGGTTGTTTATATCTATGAACAGGCTCCGTATCATGTCCTTATCCTTTTTGAGAGCGCCGGCAACAAACAGGGCAAAGGGTATAACCAGCTTCATTCCAAGCCTTACCGGGAATATCATGACCGGATGGACTTTCCTGGTACGAAACGCAATAAAGATGACCGCCGTAGCAGCGGTCAGCAATACCATGACAGTTATGAAAACAGCGATAAAAACAGATATGATCCTGTTGTAAAGGTCTATTGAAAAGAAATCATGTACGTACATAAAAAGTACGACAATTATGCCAATTACCAGCAATAGTATAAATGCGTAAATCAGAAACCCTCTGAGACGTTTATCCAAACACTTCACCTACATCCATGTTATGTCCGCACTCAATGACGCACATTCTTCTGCAGTTGTCGAACTGCAGCTCTGTAATGCTCAGAAGACCACTGCCTGTTGCAACGATAAGGCCATCCTTCAGACATTTCAGCAACATGCCTGGTTTAACAGTATCAACTCCGGAATTCGGCAAAAATCCGTCATTCTCCTGGCAAACCGTTGTCTTCCATATCTTGAGCCTTTTGCCCCTGTAAAACGTATAAGCGCCGGGCCACGGATTTGTACCCCGCACCAGGTTGTGTATTTCCACCGCGCTTTTCTTCCAGTCTATAAGCCCCGTCTCTCTTGTCATCATCGGAACATAAACAGCTTTGGAATGATCCTGCGGCTTCCTTGTCAGTGTTCCGTCCCTGAGCGCTTCGAGTGTCTCCAGCAGTACTTCGGCTCCGAGGATCCTGAGACAGTCAAACAGCTCCTGCGCGTTCATATCCGACGGGATCCCGATCTCCTTCATAAGGAGTATGTCTCCGGTATCCATGCCTTCGTCCATCAGTATCGTCGTTACCCCTGTCTTGCTGTCGCCATTGATCAAAGCCCATTGTATCGGTGCAGCGCCTCTGTACTTTGGCAGCAGTGATGCATGTACATTTATGCACCCGTGCTTCGGTATATCCAGAACGGATTTCGGCAGTATCTTGCCATAAGCGGCCGTCACTATGACATCAGGCGCAATTGCGCTGATAGCATCAACAAATTCGGAGGTCCTGATTTTCTCAGGCTGGAGGATATTAGCAATGCCGAGCCTGATGGCCGCTTCCTTCACAGCAGGCGCTTTCAGCACGCTTTGTTTTCTTCCCACAGGTTTATCAGGCTGTGTAACTACAGCCGCGATGTCATATCCGCTCCCGGCCAGTGCTTCCAGGCAAGGCACAGCAAAATCGGGCGTACCCATGAATACTATCCTCATGATTCCTGCTCCGTCTTTTCCAGTTCTTCTTCATCAAGGAAGCGGATCGCCTTATCGGTGAAAAGAATCCCGTCAAGATGGTCTATTTCATGGCATAATGCCTGGGCCATGAAACCTTCCCCTTCTATCTTTATTTTTTCACCATTTCGGTCCAGTGCTTCCACGATCACATTGGCAGGACGCTCGACCTCTCCCCAGACACCTGGTATACTGAGACAGCCTTCGACAGCAGTCTGCTTGCCGGTCTGTTTCCTTATGACAGGGTTGATCAATTCCACCAGTCCGTCTCCTGTATCGATGACCACAACCCTTCTGAGCACACCCACCTGGGGAGCTGCAAGGCCTGCCCCGTTTACCTTGTACATAGTTTCTGCCATATCATCGAGTAATATAAGTATATTGTCGTTGACTTCAGTGACTTCACGAGATTTTTTCCTCAGGATCTCGTCCCCTTCTTTTCTAATATTTCTTATAGCCATACATACACTCCTAAATCTCGGCATAACGCAGGTCCGGACCAAACGAGCCCATTGGCTGCTTTTTGCTGTGTGCTCAGCATCATGCCGGAGTATTTTCAAATTATTATTACTTAAAGTTTACCATCCTGTCTATTATATCAAACAGGTTTCCGTGCTGCAATAAAGCCCGCACTGCAGAGCGCACAGCCGTGACAGGTGCCGCACAGTACTCACTCACATCATGCTGACAGGATCGATATCGACACTGATGTCCACGTCGCTGCTGCCCCTGTTTCTCATAAAATGATCTGTCAGCCGTGAAAGTACAGCGCACAGCCGGCTTTGTGAACCACACTTAACAAGCACCCGCCATCTGTAGCGGTTTCTCAGTCTGGCCATCGGCGCCCTCACAGGTCCTGGCAGCAGCACATCCCCGGCACCGGCGTCAATTCTGGCAGCCAGGAAATCGTACGTGTCTTTGGCCTTTGAAAAGGCAAGCTTATCTTTAACAGAACTGACAACGACCATACCTATATGTGTAAAAGGCGGATAATGGAGCCTTCTCCTGATCTGCTGCTCCTGTCTGAAGAAAGTCCCGTAATCATGGCGGCTGGCAGCAGTTATGCTGTAGTCTTCAGTGTTGTATGTCTGAATGATCACTCGCCCCGGCACAATGCCTCTCCCCGCTCTTCCAGCCACCTGAGTCAGCAGCTGGAATGTCCTTTCCGATGCCCTGAAATCATCCATGCCCAGCAAACTGTCCGCCGCCAGTACTCCTACCAGCGTAACATTCGGGAAATCATGCCCCTTCGCTATCATCTGCGTTCCTATGAGTATGTTGATATTATCATTTCGGAACGTATCCAGTATCTCTTCATGCGAACGCTTCCCGGTGGTAGTATCCATATCCATCCTGATAACAGAAGCACCCGGGAAGT
>DGEE01000097.1:0-5236 GCA_002385815.1 Hungateiclostridiaceae bacterium UBA3934 | reverse complement strand
TAAGTCATTGTGATGCTGCAGTGCCTGCACTTCAGTCTGATCCCGCAGTTCCTGCATAAAACGAATGAAGCATAGCCTCTTTTATTGAGGAAAAGCATGGTCTGCTGACCGCTGGCAATGTTTTTTTCGATCTCGGCAGAAAGAAGTGAGCTGAATATGCTCCTGTTGCCCAGTTCCAGTTCCTTTCTCATGTCGACCATGCAAACGTCTGGCAGCAACAGCTCATTGGCCCTCTCCTTCATAACCACCAGACTGATTTTTCCGTCAAGAGCCCGCTGATACGTGCTGACTGAAGGAGTTGCCGAGCCGTATAGCAACACCGCACCGCTGTACATGCACCTTTTTGCCGCTATCTGTGCTGCAGTGTATTTGGGTGTGATCTCCGATTTATATGTAGTTTCATGTTCTTCATCGATGATGATGAGGCCGGGATTTTCAAACGGTGCAAACACGGCAGATCTGGCACCGACCACCACTTTTACTCTCCCATCCCGGATTAGCCTCCACTGGTCAAAACGTTCTCCAGGAGACAGTCTGCTGTGCATGACAGCCACCATGTCCCCGAATCGGCCTCTGAAGCGGTCCACCATCTGCGGTGTCAGCGATATCTCCGGCACAAGCACTATGGCCTGTCTGCCTTTTTCCAGCACATAGCCGATGAGTTGCAGATAAACCTCGGTCTTTCCGCTCCCCGTAACTCCATGCAGCAGCACCTCATTGAATTTCCCGGTATCGATGAGATTTCTGATGCTTTCCAGCGCCGACTTCTGCTCACGGGTCGGCTCCATGGGCTTTGTCGGTTCGATCTCCCTGTGCTTCAGTGGATCTCTTTCCACTTCGACATCTATATATCTTATGTACCCATACTTGCTAAGTGTATCCAGCACCGGAGGAGATACGCCGGCAAACCTGGCAAGGTCCGCCGCTGCTATATATTCATTTTCCAGCAACATCTCAAGGACTCGTATCTGCTGTATCCTTTTTATAACACCTGTCTCTATATCCGAAGACACTTCCTCTGGAGCCATGGCCAGGCATGCAGCCCTGACAGTCTTTGCCCTGATAGCCATTGAATATTGCTCTGTTATACTGATAAGACCCTGCTCAGCAAGCTCTCTTACATTTCTGCTGAAATTGCTTTTCTTTCCGTACATCCTTCTCAGCTCGTCATACTCAACACTTCCGTCCTTCGACCTGAGCAGATCGATCAGCAACCTTTTATTTGGTGTAAGCTTTTCATACTCTCCATCAGGCAGGCCGTCATCCGTATGACTGCCGTTGTCATCAAGCCTGACCACCCGAAGGCTTCTGACATCGATACCCGGCGGCAGCATGCATCTGATAGCCTGGCTGTATGTACAGAAATACCTGCGCTTCATCCAGACAGCAAGGTCTATTTGCGAAGGCAGCAGCACCGGTTTCCTGTCCACGACCTTCTTTATCTCCTTGAGCCCATCAAATTCCGAGCGCTCAGCAAAACCTATTACATAACCTTCCTTAGATTTATTTGCTCTCCCGAAAGGCACGATGACTCTCATCCCTGGCTCCAGGCTGTCACAGAACTCCCTGGGGACAAGATAATGATATTCTTTATCAAACTCACGGGTCGTACCATTTATGACTACAACAGCGATTCTTCCCATCTTCTCCCCTTCCATCCGATAAATCCCGGATCGATCCTTCCCCGTCAGAATACGGTTAAATCATAAAATCAGGAAACATCCCCTTCCGTATTCGATTAGATTATACAATAAGCGGACAACGTTTTCTATCTGCCATATCCTGAACTGCCAAAATCATAAAATGGTTATCAGATTTCTGGCTGAATTTGGGCACACATATGGCTGTGAGGACTTTAGCTGTATTTCTGCTCATACTGTGTCAATTGCCCGGCGGGCGGTTATTATTTCTTGTTTGCAGCCAACTGCTGGGGTATAATATGGTAAGATATGCGTTGGACTGGCTTGAGAATATTTTCAGGCGTATTCCGACACACTTATCCGGAACTTGCCGAAGGATTTTCAGAAGCGCGTCGCAGGTGAGATTTTCAGGATGCCCTCGGAACACCTGCTACGTGTTCCAGGTGCAAATTCCGGAATGCCTTGAGAATACACATTCATGAAAGGATGGACAGCAGCATGATCATAATCGGTGAAAAACTCAACAGCACCAATAAAGCAGCGAAAGCAGCCATCGAATCCCTCGATGCCGTGTTCGTGCATGATATGGCCAGAAAGCAGCTTGATGCAGGGGCATCGTATATCGATCTGAATGCAGGCATGTTTGTGGAAGGTGAACCTGAGAAGCTGGAATGGCTGGTCAAAACAGCACAGGAAGCCGTAGACGCGCCGCTCTCCATTGATTCTCCCAATCCTGAAGCAATAGAAAGAGCGTTGAAAATAACCGCATCGAAACCAATCATCAACTCCATCACACTTGAAAAGGAAAGATATGATTCCATACTGCCGCTTGTGCTTGAATATGGCACAAGAGTGATCGCCCTCTGCATGGATGACAGCGGGATGCCGGAAACGACTGAGGAAAGAGTGGCTATAGCAGACAAGCTTATCACCGGCCTTACTGCAAAAGGCATCGACATTTCAGACATCTTCATCGATCCAATGATCAGACCGGTAAGCACCGGTTCACATTACGGCACAGTGGCACTTGAGACGATCCGCAGTGTCCGTACGAAATTCCCTGGAGTGCATATAACATGCGGATTGAGCAATATATCCTTCGGCCTGCCCGCAAGGAAAATCCTGAATCAGGCTTTTCTGATCGCTGCTATGACCTGCGGTCTGGACTCAGCCATCCTGGATCCGCTGGACAAAAGGCTGATGGCTTACATATATGCGGCAGAAGCACTGCTGGGCAATGACGACTTCTGTATGAATTATCTGGAGAAATACAGAGAAGGTCTTATCGACCTGCCTTAGTATGAGCATTCGCACAGATGCCGGGAGGATCCAATGAAAGTTGTCGGTATCGTAGCTGAATACAATCCGTTCCATTACGGGCACCTTTATCATCTGCAGTCTTCCCGCAGTCTGACAGAAGCAGATTGTGTCGTCGTTGTGATGAGCGGCAACTATACACAGCGGGGCGAACCAGCCGTTGTCAGCAAATGGGCACGGGCTGAAATGGCACTGCTGTCCGGAGCAGACCTGGTGATCGAGCTGCCTGTCGCATACGCCATGGGCAGCGCTGAATACTTCGCATACGGCGCAGTCAGGCTGCTCGACAGTTTGGGCGTCGTGGATGCCATGTGTTTCGGCAGTGAGTCCGGCGATATCGAAGATCTGCAGGCAATCGCCTCCATCCTGGCTGATGAGCCGGAAGAATACAAGGATCTTCTTAAAAACCACCTGTCCGACGGCCACTCGTTCCCTTCCGCAAGACAAAAAGCTCTGTCCGGCTATTTGAGGGGCAGACACGGGAAAGCTGATCTTACCCGCTTGCTGAAGAGTTCCAACAACATACTGGGCATAGAATACCTCAAGGCTCTGCTGCGCCTGGACAGCAAAATAAAACCTGTCACCATCAGCAGGATCGGCAGCGACTATAATTCGACAGAATTAAGCGGCAAATTCAGCAGCGCCACTTCCATAAGAAACATTTTAAGTGTTAATCAATGGAGATGTGCAAAAAAACTCATCGAAGCATCCATGCCCACAAAAGCTCTGTCGGTACTGGAACGCGAGATCGAACTTGGAAGAGGCCCGGTTTTCCCGTCTGACTTCGGAGCTTCATTAATCTCGTTGATAAGAAGAACACCTGTGGATGAACTGAGAAGTCTCCCCTACATGGAGGCAGGGCTTGAAAACAGGCTCAAGCTGGCAGCAGAAAAATCCGGCACATATGAAGAACTTGTCAGCAATATCGCCACCAGACGTTATACCGGCACCAGGATACAAAGGATACTGTTCAGTCTGCTGATCGGGCTGGACAGCAGGAAATTCGCTTATTTCAACAGTCTCAAAGGCCCTTCATACATCAGGATACTCGGCTTCACCCAAACAGGCAGACAGCTCCTGTCTTCCATCAGGGGAAAAACCGGACTGCCTGTCATCACAAAGACTGCAGATTTCAAAACCTCGGATACCCCGGGCGTTTCGGAAATGCTTGCTCTCGAAAACGCTGCCACCAACCAGTATGTGCTGGGATATGAAAATCCATATTACAGGACATCAGGCAGCGATTTTACTCAAAATGTCATAAATGTAGACGGTTCTACAATAAAATAATAGAAATCTGCGAATCATTTCTTGTTTATTTCGTATACAGGAAGGAATTTTTCAAGGTATATAGAATAGGTATATATAAACATGATGGAGGTGTTGTATGAAATATCTATCCAATGCAGTTGATTTCACTATCAAAAACTGGATTCTCATCATCCCGCTGTTCGTGTTGCTGGCCATTTCAGCCCTCATAAGGGGTGCAGGAGAAGCGGCTGGTCTGGCTAGTATCCTGTCGCTGGCAGACGTCAACAACTTTACAAGTGCCGAATCATTGTTCAAAACGATACCGACTATACTGGCACTCACAGTGGGAAGCGGCATCGTCGCATTTATTGCACGGTTCATCTATGAACCCGCTACATATGGACTTATAAACAAAAGACTGGAAACAGGAAGTGCAACACTGAATGACATAGGGGCGGCAATAAGCGACAATTTCGTAAAGTTTATCATGTACTTTGTCGGAACACTGGTAGTCAACCTGGTTATCGGCATCGCCGGAGTATTGATCATGTTGCTTATGGTTCTGTTGGTGTCTCTTCTGAAAGGTTTTGGCATTGCGCTGATGTTTATAGTGCTCATCGCTCTTGCCCTCTTTGTCGTGGCATTCGGAGCACTCACCAGCCTCTGGTTCCCTTCAATGGTCGTCGACGGTCTCGATGTATTCGCTGCTTTCAAGAAATCCATCGAAATCGTCAGATCATGTTTCTGGACAGTGCTCGGCATCTCGGTGCTGGTCGGCATAGTTGCAGGTATCGCATCATCAATACTCGGATTTTTCGGCCGGATACCTCTTCTTGGCGTGATAATCCTCAGTGCAATACCAACGATCCAGCATTTTGTCATGGCAGTGTTCTCAATGATGATCTACCGCGAAAAAACAGGAAGAGCTGTTGCCTGAAGCACTTAAAAATCAAATCGTCAGATTTGCAGGGATACTCAAAGCAGTATCCCTTTCTTTATATTTCTTGAATAAATGCATACAGTATGGT
>DGEE01000098.1:29636-31938 GCA_002385815.1 Hungateiclostridiaceae bacterium UBA3934 | reverse complement strand
CAATTATAAAATATAATATGTACGATCAATATATTTAATATGGACCTTAATTTTTTGAATACATATTATACACACAAGGAGTGCTGACCATGACAAGAGAGGCATTGGGTAAATGCCCCGTATGCGGACAGAATACTGAAGTAACCGCAATATATTGCAGCAGCTGCGATACAAAGATCGAAGGACACTTCACGCTGTGCAGATTCTGCAGGCTGACAGCGGAGCAGAAATCCTTTATCGAAGTATTTATCAAATGCAGGGGCAATATCAAGGAGGTGGAGAGAGAACTCGGCATTTCATACCCTACGGTAAAAAGCAGGCTCGAGGATGCCGCAAATGCTTTGGGATACGGCATGCAAAACTATGATGACCCGGAAAGCGAAAGAAGGATGGAAATACTCGACAGGCTGGAAAACGGCTCTATTTCAGTAGAAGAGGCACTGGAACTGTTGAAATAACATTTTGGTGATCAAACAATCAAACAGGAGGTATTAAGAAATGTCAATCAGTGAAGAAAAAATGATGATACTGAAAATGCTTCAGGAAGGCAGGATCAACAGCGAGGAGGCAGCAAAGCTGCTTGACGCTCTGGAATCCAAAAAAGAGGGACACAAGGGCTTCAGCATACCGAAGCCGCCACCGCACAACTACTATGATGAGGTGGCAAAGGTACGCGAAAGGATCAATGAGTGGAGACGCGAACTGGCTAAAAACTACAATCAGAATGACTTTGACAAGATGGTCGACGAACTCAGCGCAAAAGCTGAGAAGATTGGAAAGAATGTCGCCACAGCAGCATTCGGGATCGCAGACAAAGTCGCAGATTTTGTCGGAAGCATGATAGACACCGGTGCATTCAGGATCTTTGGCAATTGTGTGACAGAAGAGCAGCAATTCGAAGCCGCAGCATCAGAAGACATGAATGTCGAGCTTCAGGCAACAAACGGACAGATCACAGTCAAAAAGCATCAGGAAGATAAAATTCTCATAAAGGCAAAGATCCGTACACCGCAGGAGAATGCCAAAACTGCTCTGCAATTTTCCAATGAAAACGGGACCGTTGCCGTAAAGCTGGCAAAACCGGATACTTACAACCTGAGTGTTTCATATGATGTTCTGCTGCCTGCAGTGAAGTTCAATCAGATCGCCCTTGAAACGAAAAACGGTAAAATATATGTAGAAGATACGATTTCTGAAGAGTTCGTGAGCGTAACAAAGAATGCAGCAATAGATCTGACAGGCATCAACAGCAGCAGGATCGCAGCCGAGACCAAAAATGCCAAGGTGACAGCCAACTACATTATAGGAAGAGATGTCAACATCGGCACCAAAAATGCCACTGTAGAGATCAAGAATCTCAAGGCAGTAAAGCTGGCAGCGGTGACAGCCAACGGTAAGATACTGATCGACAATGTGCAGAACTACGACAATGAAAATGTGGCCGAACTTACCCTCAGGACTTCAAATGCGGATATCAAGGCCAATATCAACGATTCCGAGGACAAAGGCTACAAGATCAAGGCTAAGACCTCAAACGGCGACATAAACCTGCTGATACCCAATCTTCTGTACCGCAATGCCATGAAACCTGACAGGTTCAACAGGCAGGCGGACGCAGAAACTGAGAACTATGCTGCAGCCGCTCAGAAGGTCAACATCTGTGCTGAGACGACAAACGGTTATATCGAAGTGATCAAATAATCATACGGTTATCCCTCCATATGCAGAATTTGATCACAGAACCATAAATGAAAACGGGCTGGAGGACACGTGTCCTGTCCGGCCCGTTTTTGTTAAGATATCCGCCCTGACGGACAGGAATACCCGATTGCTCCAATAAATATATTATGACAATATGGGCTGCTGCAACAACCAGTATTACACAGAGCACCTGGACAAAAAATCCGACTCAGGATGGTTTGCTATGTCCGTCCGGCTGGTCCCCTTTTAGGAAGTCAGGCTAATCCTTATTCAGGAAGCAGAATGCAAAGCAATATATCCTGACGAAAAGCATGGATAACGTGAAAACAGCATATACAGACAATATAACATGGGCAATCAAGGAAAATGGCGAACTCTGGGGATTGGGGAGCAATGAATGCGGTAAATTGGGTGACGGAACAGAGGAAAACAGAAACGAGCCTCAGAAAATAATGGACAATGTCAGATATGTTAAAGACGGAGGATGGTACACCCTCGCAATCACAGAAAACGATGAGCTCTGGGGATGGGGGGATAACGAATACGGTCAACTGGGAGACGGGACGGTTGAAGAGAGTTTATATCCGAAGAAAATAATGGA
>DGEE01000098.1:26953-29477 GCA_002385815.1 Hungateiclostridiaceae bacterium UBA3934 | reverse complement strand
AAAATAATGGATGATGTCAGGGAAGTATTGCCTCACAATTTGGGTGTCCTGGCCATAAAAAACAGGGGTGGAAATAACTTTTCAATTGAGGCGCCCACAAATTGTTCTGTCCAGGCGAACATATTGTGGATATTGCAGTCGGTCTGTGCTATAATATTACACCGATAAATCCACTCAAGAGGTGCCGTATGTTTGACAAGCTTGATGCTGCGGAAAACAGATATGAAGAAATAAGCCTGAAGCTCAGCGATCCCCAGGTGATAGCGGATCAGGACGAGTACAGAAGGCTGATGAAGGAATTTTCCGGGCTTGAAGAGATAGTGTCCAAATACCGCGAGTATAAAAAGACAAAAAAAGATATCGCAGAAGCGCGGGAGCTTCTGGAAGACAGTTCCGACAAAGATTTCCGCGAGCTTGTCCTGAGCGAACTGGATGATGCAAAAGAAAAGCTTGAGGTCATCGAAAACGAGCTTAAACAGTTGCTCATGCCAAAGGATCCCAACGACAGCCGCAATGTCATCGTTGAAATACGGGGCGGAGCCGGCGGTGAAGAGGCTGCCCTTTTTGCAGCCGATCTGTTCAGGATGTATACGAGATATTGTGAAAGAAATCAATGGAGATCCGAGATACTTGACCTGCACGATACCGAGATCGGCGGCATCAAGGAAGTGGTGTTTTCGATTGAAGCAAAAGGAGCTTACAGCAGGCTGAAATATGAAAGCGGAGTCCATCGAGTCCAGCGCGTCCCCGTCACCGAAGCCGGCGGCAGGATCCACACCTCGACGGTTACGGTGGCAGTCCTTCCCGAAGTGGATGATGTCGATGTGCAAATAGATCCAAACGACCTGCAAATCGACACATACCGTGCATCAGGTGCAGGCGGCCAGCACGTCAACAAAACAGACTCAGCCATAAGGATCACACACCTTCCCACGGGTATAGTCGTCACGTGCCAGGATCAGCGCTCACAGCACAAAAACAAGGACAAGGCGATGAAGATCCTCCGTTCAAAGCTGTACGAAATAGCCCAGCAGCAGCAGGAATCGGAAATTGCACAGACCCGCAAAACACAGGTAGGGACCGGTGACAGAAGCGAGCGGATCCGCACCTATAATTTCCCTCAGGGCAGGGTCTCTGACCACAGGATAGGCCTTACGCTCTACAAGATCGACGCAATAATGGACGGAGATCTCGATGAACTCCTGGATGCGCTGATAACGGCAGACCAGTCTGAAAAACTGGGCAGTGCGGTCAATGATGAAGACTGAGCGGCACACCGTGAACATACAGGAAAATCAGCGCTCTGCAAAAGAGCGCTTGTTTTTTGAAGTACTAATAATACAAGCCCTCAAACGAATAAACATGTAAGTGTCACGCAAGTCGTACAGATACGACCCCGTAACACTGGAGGGCTTATATGGGACACTTGCTCAAAATCACGTTCATCGGACTGCTTTCAGGCCTTGCCGGGACCGGTCTCGGCGGTCTTTCGGCGTTTCTGGTCTCAAAAACCAGCAACCGGGCCATGAGCACCATATTGGAGTTCTCAGCCGGACTGATGACCGCAGTGGTCTGCTTTGAGTTGCTGCCGGAGGCATTTAGCCTGGGAGGAACGACCTGCACATTTGCGGGCATCATCACAGGCATTCTGTCGGTAGTGATGATCGAGGGCCTGCTGAAACATTCCCGGGTACTGAATAGCGGCGAAAATACAGGCTTGCTGAGAGCCGGTATACTGATGGCGATAGCCATCGCCATGCACAATTTCCCCGAAGGCTTTGCCGTGGGTTCGGGCTTTGAAGCTTCTCCCCGACTTGGCTTGACGATCACTGCAGTGATAATCATCCACGACATCCCTGAGGGGATCGCAATGGCTGTCCCGATGCGGGCAGGAGGTCTTTCCAGGTTCAGGGCTTTTGCATACACGGTGCTTTCAGGTGTGCCGATGGGGCTTGGAGCACTGTTGGGCGCAGCACTCGGCTCCGTATCCGACAGACTGGCCGCAGCCTGCCTTGGATTTGCCGGCGGTGCCATGCTTTATATAATTTACGGTGAGCTGGTCCCCGAATCCAAACGCCTGTACCTTGGAAGGCTGTCGTCTTTGGCAAATGTTTGGGGAATATTATGTGGTATAATAATATCGATCCTCAATTAAACAACACAGGAAAAGGGAGTTATACGACTTGAAGACACAGATAATAAGAGTAGACACGACTGAAAAGGATTGGGACAAGCAGTTGGATCATGCTGCTGAGATACTCAGATCGGGAGGCCTGGTCGCCTTCCCCACTGAAACAGTATATGGTCTGGGCGCCAACGCTTTGGACGAAGCTGCAGTCGAAGCCATCTACAAGGCAAAAGGACGCCCCTCGGATAATCCCCTGATAGTACATATAACAGATACAGATGCTATAAAAACGCTGTCGGATAATACTCCGGAAACTGCACATATATTGATGGATGCATTCTGGCCCGGTCCGCTCACACTCGTGATGCCCAGATCCTCCATGGTGCCCGACATCAT
>DGEE01000098.1:518-26752 GCA_002385815.1 Hungateiclostridiaceae bacterium UBA3934 | reverse complement strand
CTCGACATCACAGTCAACCCGCCGGTGATACTCAGACCTGGCGGAGTCACACTGGAGCAGCTCAGATCTGTATTGGGAGATGTGGTCAGCGATCCGGCTTCGGATTCCACCGACATGACCGGCACGCCGAAATCCCCCGGCATGAAATACAGACATTATTCCCCGAAAGCAACGCTGCTTCTGCTGGAGGGAGATCCGGAACAGGTAGCCGCAGAAATCAGCAAGAGAGCCGATCTTTACAATAAAGAAGGTACGGCAGTCGGTCTCCTTGTTACAGATGAGACTGCTGCGCTCTATGATCCATCACTTTATTCATATTGCAAAATACTCTCTCTTGGCAGCAGAAGGGATCCAAATACCCTCGCGTCAAATTTGTTCCGCTGCCTGAGGGAATTCGATGATAAAAACGTTGAAGTTATCATGGCAGAAACCACCGATGTCAGCGGGATCGGACAGGCGGTCATGAACAGACTGATGAAAGCGGCAGGCGGGAACATAATAAAACTGTGATAAGTCACAGTCATTAAAGGAGCAGCCATGAAGAAAATATTATTCGTATGCACAGGCAATACTTGCAGAAGCCCGATGGCAGCAGCACTTTTCAACCGCCTGGCAACTGAAAAAAACATAGGCTATGAGGCGGTGTCCGCTGGTTTGTCAGCTGCAGAAGGCAGTCCTGCCTCATTCAATGCAATCAGGGCAATGGAAGACTATCCGGGTGCCGATCTGTCATGCCACAGGTCAGGAAGGCTCACCCGCAATGATGTGGAAGAAGCCTCACTTATACTGACCATGGAACGGTTCCACAGGCAGATGATTTTGTCAATGTATCCTGAAGCGTATCAAAAGGTTTTCACATTGAAAGAATATGTCTATGGAACCGACGGAGACATAGCAGATCCATATGGCGGTGATGAAACGGAATACAGGCATTGCGCCGCAATTATTTCGCAAGCGGTCGAAAATCTTATAGAAATGTTAAAATAGTCGATACCGCTTTGACTTTAATATGTCGATAATATAAAATTGTATAGGAGGTTGGCACTATGTTGGCAATAGCAAGTGATCACGCAGGCTTTGACCTGAAAAGCGAGATAATAGAGCATCTGAAGGAGATCAATGTGCCTTTTGAGGACCTTGGCACCTGTGACTGTACTACATCTGTGGATTATCCCGATTTCGGCCTCAAGGTGGCCGAAGCAGTAGCTTCAGGCACCCATGACCGAGGGATCATAATCTGCGGTACCGGTATTGGCATTTCCATAGCAGCCAACAAAGTCCCGGGCATCAGAGCTGCTCTTTGTACCGATACGTACATGGCAAGGATGAGCCGCGAGCACAATGATGCGAATGTTCTCGCCCTCGGTGCCAGGGTTTTGGGCGTGGGCCTTGCGGTCGATATAGTCGATACATGGCTGAACGCCTCTTTTGTGGGCGGAAGGCATCAGCGAAGAGTGGACAAGTTCGCTGATATCGAAACGAAGTATTCCAAAACACATACTTAACCGGAGGTGCTGCTTATGGAAAAAGTTTTTATATTCGATCATCCGCTGATACAACACAAGGTCTCATTATTGAGAGACAAAAACACCAGCATCAAGGAGTTCAGGGAACTGGTATCAGAGATATCGATGCTCATGGGGTATGAAGTCACCAGAAACATGCCTTTAAAGGAAGTTGAGATAGAGACGCCGGTTGCTGTGGCGAAAACAAAAGTGATATCCGGCAAGAAGCTGGGGATCGTCCCGATACTCAGGGCTGGCCTCGGAATGGTGGACGGCATGCTCAGCCTGCTGCCAATGGCAAAGGTAGGCCACATCGGCCTTTACCGTGATCCTGAGACACTGGACCCGGTGGAATATTACTGCAAACTGCCCGTGGACGCTTCTGAACGCGAGATCGTGGTGCTCGATCCCATGCTCGCCACCGGCGGTTCCGCTTCAGCAGCCATACAGTTTATAAAGGACAAAGGCGTGTCCAGCATAAAGCTGATGTGCCTGATAGCCGCAAAAGCCGGCATAGCACGGATAAACAAAGATCACCCGGACGTGGAGATCTATTGTGCTGCAGTAGACGAAAAGCTGAATGAGCACGGGTATATCATCCCCGGTCTGGGCGACGCAGGCGACAGGCTTTTCGGCACCAAATAGGGGACGGTTCTCAAAAAGGGGACAGTTCTCTGGAAAATGAAGACGGTTCTCCGAAAAAGGGGACAGTTCTCAAAAAGATGTTAGTTTTAGCAGTTGGGTCAAGAATTGAATATTTTGGGGAGGCATTAAAATGAGACCATCATGGGATGAATATTTCATGGAGATCGTCGAACTGATAAAAACGAGGTCGACATGTCTCAGGCGCCAGGTGGGAGCGCTGATCGTAAAGGACAAGCGCATACTTGCCACAGGCTACAATGGAGCACCTTCCGGCTGTAAGCACTGCTCCGAGGTCGGCTGCCTCCGCGATAAAATGGGGATACCATCGGGACAGCGCCATGAATTGTGCAGAGCCATCCATGCGGAGCAGAACGCACTGGTACAGGCTGCTTATTCAGGCACCAGCGTAAAAGGGGGTACCCTTTATGTTACCCATCAGCCTTGCGTGCTGTGTGCAAAAATGGCAATCAACGCAGGTATCAAAAAAATAGTTTTCAAAGGCGACTACCCTGATGATCTGGCAATGGAACTGTTACAGGAAGCCGGAGTAAGAGTAGTCAAAGCATAGGCAGGTGTATCCGATTGTCATACATTACCGAATATGTAATTACATTTTCACTCGCATTCATAATAGCGTTTTCAGCAACACCTATAGTAAGAAGAATTGCATTCAAGGTCGGAGGAGTAGACATCCCGAAGGATGACCGGAGGATGCATAAAAAGCCCATCGCCTTAATGGGCGGGCTGGCCATCATCTGTGGCTTTACCATATCCCTGGTATTCGATCTGGCAACCGCATCCAATATCATAACTCCAGGCAGAGAACTGCTTGGACTGGTTTCAGGCATGGTGATCATCATCGTCATGGGCATCCTCGACGATACAAGGACACTGAAGGCCTGGGTCAAGCTGCTGTTCCAGATAGGGGCTGCCGTATGTGTCGTAGCGATTTCAGGGACAAAGATATCGCATCTGACCAATCCCTTCGGTTCTGACCCGTATATAGAACTCAGTCCATATATATCGATACCTCTGACCATACTATGGATAGTCGGGATAACCAATGCCATCAATCTGATCGACGGACTGGACGGACTCGCTGCAGGCATTTCATCCATATCATCGCTCTCTCTCTTCTTCGTTACTTTGCTGAGAGCAGATCTGGATCCGGCCAAAGCAGTATATATCGCATTGATAACAGCAGCATTGTCAGGCTCTACACTGGGTTTTCTGCCGTTCAACTTCAACCCGGCGAAAATATTCCTGGGTGAGACGGGAGCGGCTTTCCTCGGTTTCACGCTGGGGGTTATCTCTATCCAGGGTGTCATGAAATCATACGCTGCCATATCAATTGTAATACCGCTGCTGGTATTGGGCCTGCCGCTGTTCGATACACTGTTTGCGATAATCAGAAGGATATTCACACGCAGATCCATCATGCAGGGCGACAGAGGACATCTGCACCACAGGCTCATCGATATGGGCCTGAGCCAGAGGCAGTCTGTCCTGATATTGTACACCGCCAGTGCGTCTTTGGGCCTTTGCGCCATCGTGCTTGCAGACAGGGGCGCTTTCAGTGCTGTAGTAATGCTGATAGCGGCAGCAGTATTCATCGTAGGCGGTGCGAAATATATAAATGACCGGGGGCTGGTGGATGACAGGAAGCTGACCGGGGACACCCGCTCGAAGCCGGCAATGCCGGAAGAGGATGTCAATAAATCATCGGATGGAGTAACTAAATGAAAAAGCTTAAAATAATGCCCATATTCGGTACCAGGCCGGATGCTGTAAAAATGGCACCGCTGGTCAGGGAACTGGAAAGGCACCCTGAGATAAAGCCTGTAGTTTGCGTGACAGCACAGCACAGGCAAATGCTCGATCAGGTCCTGGATATATTCCGGATAAAGCCGGACATCGACCTGGACATCATGCTTCAAAAGCAGACACTGGAACAGGTGGCGGCAAGGACACTGGACCGGCTTTCAGACGTGCTGGAAAAAGAAAAGCCGGATATGGTGCTTGTTCACGGCGACACTTCAACGTGCTTCATCTCATCGCTGGCAGCATTTTATAAAAAAATACCCATCGGCCATGTGGAAGCGGGGCTGAGGACTTTCGACAAATACTCCCCCTTCCCTGAGGAAATGAACAGAAAACTGACAGGGGCATTGGCGGATCTCCATTTCGCTCCCACTTCGTCAAACAGGGCCAATCTGCTCAATGAAGGTATATGCCCGGATAAAATATATACCACAGGTAACACGGTCATCGATGCTATGCAGACCACTGTCATGGACGACTATGTGTTCAGCAGCAGTGAGCTGCGCGGGATCCCTCTGGAAGGCAAACGGGTGATCACTGTCACAGCCCACAGGCGTGAAAATCTCGGACACCCGCTGGAGCAGATATGCCATGCCATTAATGACATCACCGACAGATATGATGATGTATGCGTCATATATGCCGTACACCTGAATCCGGCAGTAAGGGAAACAGCATTCAGGCTCCTTGGCTCAAACCCTGAAGTACACCTCATCGATCCACTGGATGTACAGGACATGCACAACCTTATGGCCAGATCCTATATCATAATGACCGACTCAGGCGGCCTGCAGGAGGAAGCGCCTGCCCTGGGCAAGCCGGTGCTGGTGCTGAGGAAGGAAACCGAGCGCCCCGAGGCAGTGGAAGCGGGTACGGTCAGGCTGGCAGGCATCGAACGCGAAAATATAACGGCACTTGCCTCGCAGCTTCTGGACGATCAGACAGAATACGATAAAATGGCAAGGGCTGTCAATCCATACGGTGATGGCAGAGCCTCCGAACGGATAGTACACGCAATCCTTTATGAATTCGGCATGAGAAATGATAAACCGGCTGAGTTTTAAGCCGGTTTTTTATATCGATGGACTTGTGGTATCCTGCTGCAGTGATGATATACTGCGGCATTTCATATCTTCAGCTATACAGCCGCTACTTCCTGAAAACACAGCGGACAAATGAGCCGGTCTCGCGGGTCAGTTCTCATCCACGGTATCGCCGTCTCCTGCAGAAGCATCTGCCTTCACATGCTCATGGTCGTACAGATGATCCATGCAGTACTCATAGTCACCATCGCATTCCACGCAGTAACGGAAATCCATATGCCTGTCCTCCACATCGGTCTTGCCGCAAATCGTACACCGATGCATTACATGTATCTTAGGTATCTTTGCCTTGAATTCCTGCTGGCTTATATAAGCCCTCCGGTTGAATCTCAGTCTGTAATAGATATCTTTCCAGAAAAACAGTATGAAGTTGACCGCAGAGCCCAGGATAGTAACCAGACCGGCCAGCGGCGAGAAGGAGAACATCAGCACGAGGGAACCGGCATACAGTATTGCCAGGTACTTTATCTTCACCGGTATGAAGAAAAACAGCATTATCTGATAATTCGGATACAGGTATGCGAAAGCGAATATAAGCGAAAGGTTGAGGAACCCGGAGGTCCCCGATCCATCAAGGAAAGCACCGGCTATAGTGCCAAGTATTCCGATCAGATAGTATAAATTGAACCTGAATGAGCCCCACTCATGTTCCAGCGATGTACCGATCATATAGTAAAAATACAGTGTGAGCAATATCCATAAGGGACTGAAAGGCATCGGGACGAACAGGAACGTGATCAGTCTCCACACTTCTCCCTGCATCACAAGGGACGGCACAAGTATCATCCTGCTCACCAGATCAAGCTCAGGAGCCAAATACGACAGGACAAATACCACACCATTCAGGGTGGTGATGTAGAGCATCAGATTTTTGATGCAGTACCTTCCTATCTTTTTTTCCAGTTTATCCAGCCACACCTGTACCATCCTCCCTGTTAGCATCGGCAACTATATGACAAATTATACTATATATTATACTCGCCCTGGAACGGATTATAAAGGTTCAGTTCCTCAAGGCTGCAATAACCTCTTTCGATGGCATTCTCCCTGAGTGTGAGATAAAGCTCGGCCTCTGTCGCATATTCATATGGCTTTACAAAGAAAACGCCTATACCCAGGCAAAGTGCACCAAGAAGATACCAGCCCAGGAATGACAGATCAAGTATAAACATATCAAATTTATGACCATATGTCATCCTGTTGCTCAGTTCGATGGCTCTTCTTGCTCCTATATTGGGATTATCCGCAAGTATATACGGAACCATCCTGTACGCATATGACTTGACTATTCCCGGAATTATAAACAACAGGAACCATAAGAACAGGTAAATGCCCCTGAGGGCCATACCTCCGACGATGCTGAGATAATGCCGCCCTTCGAAAGCGAACCTGAAGCATCTCCTGTTGTCGAAATACTGTGCCGACTGGATGAAATATCTTCTTCCGCCCACTTCCAGCGGATTCAGCACCAGAAACTGCACGACCAGCGACAGGACGAATACAGTAACCACGATACCAAGCAATATCATCAGTATGGTAACTATTCTGAAATCACCTGAAACATCTTTCACAAACGAGGATATCTCCTCACTGCCGCTCCGCCCCGAGCTGCCCCCGTATCCTTCAGATGCAAACACGATGACAAGACTGACAAGAAACGCCTTCCAGTAATTGCCCCTCAGGACATTCTTCGCCCTGTGCTTCAGCTCTGCCCTCGTCCACATTATTGACCCCGCCTTTCTCTGTATATATATTATACACTAAACTATACTGGTAAAATATGCAATATGTCTGTGCGAAAAGTATATGCAGGGTCAATGGCACCGGTGGACTGAGGTTTTTCCAGCTATCTCGCTTTCAGCAGAGCCCGTTATCTCTGTGCAGGCTGGATATAGGTCAGATCATAAATGTTGCCGGTAATGTCTATATCCCCGATCACATATTCAGCTGTGCTCTCCCCCTTATAAGCCGTGACTGTCATGCGGTATTGCGGCCTCAGTCTTCTGTTTTCCCAATTCTTACTGGAAGGAGCCAGCGGCAGATAATACTCCCACTGTGCCCGGTTGTCGGAAACCATTAATGTGGAGTCCTCAGGGAACCTGACCTGATAGCCGAAAAAGTCCTTGCTGTAGTCATATGTATGGCCATTGGGATCAGTGTAATACATTGCCTCAAGTTCTGGGCTGAACCGTATGACGACCTTCTCCGGATCGCCCTTGGTTGTGATATCTACCCTGACACACTCCAGTGATAAAAATCTATGCGGCTCCACAGTCATCCTGCTGCCAAAGATATCCGTCTGCCCTCTCCAGTGGTTCCAGTAGCCGGTGAGCTTCACATCGGTTATGGCTATGTTTGACAGTCTGAACTGTAAATCTTTGCTCTGGGACTTACCGTTCGGTGCAATCGCCGTAAACCTTGCCAGATATTCCCCATCTGGTATGCCCGCGGGTACAGAAACGACGATCTCCCAGCTTTTTGCCGCACCTGCGGCATCTGCCGGACCTGTCAGGCTGAATGTCCTGGCATGTACAGTGCCATGGAACAATGTAACATTGACGGCACTGGCATATTTGGACGTTTCACCAGATACCTGCGCAGTTATGCCTCCTGACAACTCTGCAGGCATATGAGGTATAAGGTCCAGCGGTGTTGAAACAGTGACCGGGAAGCTCTTCAGGGCACTTCTGCCGTCATCAGCTACAGCAGCGATCCTGAAATCATAATTTCCGTCGGGCAAATCTGCAGGTACAGGGTATATCACATTGTTCCAATATATATCGTTGTTTACCCTTGTCCCCGTCTCATTTCCGAAAATCACAGTCTTATTCGGCGATTTTCTCACAGCGCCGTCATATAGTGCCATTTCCAGTTTAATATTTCCCGGGTAACGTGTCCGGATATCATAAGCCTCCAGTTTTTCCGACGAAGGGATGCCTGCAAGACTGAATCTGCTGTCGAAGGCCCGAAGCGACGCATCGAACTGTATCGGCGGTGCCTCTTCCAGCCTGAATTCCATAACGAAAGGATCCGACCAGGTATTTTCAGGGTCCCTCACAAAATAATGCAGTTCATATGTTCCTGGTCTGAGTTTGTCCGGGATGGTGTAATTCCACTGCCCTCCTGTTTCCCTGTACATGATTTTTCTTTCGACTATCCCCTTGTCCGCTCTGCTGTACTGGTGGTCAGGATCATAAGACTCGTCTGTCCAGGTCGTCCGATATATTTTTTCTTCCAAATCATAATCCCAATCCAGCGAAGCCCTGGCCACAGGCTTCCTGTGGGCATAAACCTCGACAAAGGGAGTCCCGGAGTATCGATCGAAGCTGTCAAAAGCCGGATCATCAGACGGGTCGTCTTTTATCCTCCTGTAGATAGTATACTTGCCTGGCTTGTTCAGTTTTGTGATAAGGGTATCCACCCATCCGTCATGATCTGAATATCGCTCTGTACAAAGCTGCTCCAGTCCGCTTCCATTATCGAAGTAGTCTGGGTCGTGGACATAGAGGAACTTTTTCTCGGTGATGGGGTCGTTCTCTTCATCAAAATCTGCGACACTGAGATGCAGGTCGTCTATCCCGGCAAGAAGGGTGTACCGTTCGGCAACTGATACATCGGCTATTATTTCCAGAGCCTCTGATATCAGCTCGTCTATGGACCGGTCATTCTCTATGAAGTGATCATGCCCCACCTGCCGCCGGATATCATTGTGTCCAATCATTATAAGCTCAGCACCACTTTTGTTCAACACAATACTAAGATCATTCATGTCACGCAATTTGTCATTGGTCACATATATTATGTACTTTTTCGAAGTTGGCCGGAACGGGTCTGTGTATGGCTGCCTGACCTCCTTGCTGACACTTCCCGAGTAGAACCCTGTATAATCATCATGCCAGACAGGTTTGGGGACCCATACTTCTATTGTCTTTTTCACCTCGCCGCTGTAGTAACCAGTGTATGTCCTTCTCCAGGTATAACTCTCGCCTGGGGTACCTGTATGGGTCGGCTTGCCGTTATCCGTATCGGTCGTGAATGAAACCTTTTTCAGTACACCGTAATAGCCGTCTTCGTCATATATCATCGTTGGCTGATCTGTCGCCCTGGAGCCGGTCAGCATCCAACCGGCAGAAGTATAGACATAATACGCCTCGGACCAACCCGATAAAGTCCCCGTTACAGTTTTAACATCTTCTTTTTCAACATAGCTGCCTTCGTCAGTCTGATACCTGTTGTTGACATAGCTCGTCCTGTTAAGTACTCCATAATATCCATTACTGCTGTACTCCACGGTTTTCGGCGGCAAACTGCTTCCGGTATGGACAGACCTGCTTGCCTGCATTTCATACTTATATGTCCGAAGGTCCCAAACATCCACGTTAGATAAGATATTGGCCGAGCGCAGGCAGTTGCTGAACTCTAATCTGTTGTCCCTGATATATCTCACATCTTCGTCCTCAAGCCCTGAATCGAGCAATATAAATGTATCGATCTGCGGCCTGCTGACAGGCATTTGGATATACAGACCTGCCATGGGCTGTATATTGTCCACCAGTATTTCCCGTTCCAGCGTCTTGCTCACACGATCGCTTTCAGTGATGAATTCCTCGATCGTATCCTCGCCAAAGCTCTCTTCCACTATATTTATGAACTTGTATTTCCCCAGGCCCACCGGACGGAATTCGGGGAAGCCGTCACTGCCGTCATAGGTCTCAAGGAGCTTGTCATATTCTCCGTCATTATCGCTGTCATACCAGAGTTCGATGATATTTTTACTTATAATATCATTATCCGTGCTGCATGCATTGTAGTTCCAGGCACTGACCGTTTCCTGCCTTGAGATGACAGAATTGTCAAGGTCTATTTCAAGTGCCGGCTCATAGTCGGGAAAAATCTCGAATCTCATGACATAGGGTTCAGATACCCGCCCCAGCGCATTTGTCACGGTAAGCTCCACTTCATACGAGCCTGGAGTTTTAAACAGCAGATCCTTCTGCGTCTTGCTGATATCTTTCTTCCTTATGGATGAAGCATCGCCACTGACAGCCCTGACCTTCCACGACCAGGATTTTATCGGATAGGTGCTGTTTACGATCTCACACCCCGCCAGATTCGATATGTCAGTAACGGTCAGCTTTCTGTTCTGCTTGAATGTGCCTGAGAACCTGAACTGCGCTGAGGGTCTGGTGTTGTATATGTAAGCCCAGGTGGAATGACATGCGGTATTTCCATTTTGATCTGTGTAATAGACATCTATTTTCTTCAACCCGTCCTGACCATCGCCAAAAATGTAATTACCGCTGAAAAAGTATTCATCCTCCACTTCGACACCGTTTATCAGCACTCTGCGCTCAGATATCCCGTCCATATCAGTGCCGTCGTATGCTGCAAACTGCACTATGTCAAAGCCTGTCTGTGGTATGACGCATTTGGGTTCCATCAGGAAAGGCGGCTCATTTTCGATTATATATTCTTCTATTGAGAAATCTGTATTGCATTGACTGCTTCCTTCATCATATCTTTCATCGAAATATATACACCGGGCAGTCGCCCTGAACATAATGTTTTGCCCTGTCAATGCCTTTATCTGACCTTTTGTCATGGGAATCACGAATACGGTCTTTGCCATATTGTCAAACATCTGGATATCTTCCTTCATAGCTTCCTCGCCATTCAAACTGATCTCCCACTGCTCCCTGTCTTCCCTGGTATAGTACACAGCCCTGGCCAGAGGATCTTCCATATGCTCCTCATCCTTCAGTCTTGCCGTCACCTCGACTTTGACATTGATCACCTGCTTTTCGAAGCCTTCAGGATTGTTTTTCCCGTAATCCATAAAGCTGAGTTCATCCTGGTTTATCACATTTACTGAGACTTCCACCGGAGTATGCTCTTTCTGGTACTTCCTGATGGTGAATCCCCAGTAAAACAGGCCGCCCGTCCTATCGAACCTGAACATCCTGCCTTCACCATTGAACTTGGCCGACGGTGCCGACTGGACATTCAGGAAATCATGGAAATCCCAGGTGCCATCAGGCTTCCTGCCCGGAGCAGGATGTTTCGGGCCCTTATCGGTTACTCCGTTGCGGATCTTGAACTCAGTCATGCCATTATTTATCCATTCGCGGGTTTTTTGTCCGATAATTGCCGTATTTGAAATTGCAGCTCTTGTATATATACTTGCTTTCATCGTAGGCTCACCTTGAAATTCAGAATTTACATAATCACTATCCCAGTAATGATATATCCAGGCTACATCCTCAGGTGGTGTTTTTGGCTGAACATCATATGGAAAATTGGAATTGGCATACAGGTTTCCCTCGATGGTATACCCGTCATACCTGTATTCCCCTCGCTTGTACCCCGGCTTTTTATAAAAACCGATGCCATTATCATTTAGAGTATCCTCTTTGTAGTTCTTCCTGTGGCTTTCGTCGGAATTGGCCTCTTCAGGTGTCCCGTAGACGACTATACCTTTCCCGAACCATGTGCGGTAGTTGAAGGGCCTTCCTTCTGCAACAGGCGTGACACCATACGGGAGTCCTGAAAGCTTTTCAAACAAATCGGGATTGTCGAAATATGTTTCCCACTTGCAGCTTGTCTCATAATACCGCGTATCATCCTGGGCTATGGTAAAATTTGACATCAACAGGGCCAAAAAGAGTATACAAATGAAAAATTTCTTTTTCATGACAAATGCAACCTCTCTGTTTGGAATTGCTTATTATTGCTTGCTACAGACTATGAATTGATAAAGTGAATCCATTGTCTCCGCCTATCTTATGGAAGAACATCTTCCGGCCGTTATAAAAGATTTCATCTATGCGGTGCACCTGGTCGCCGCCGACGGCATATCCCAGGTACCTGTCAAACTGTGCCATGGCCTTGTCGGCTTCGTCCTCGAACCAGAACCTGAACATTTCGTATATGACGTTCCTGTGGAGCCGCTGCACGGCTTCGGCATCATACAGCACTATATGATATGGATTGTCCAAAAGACGAATATCATTTATTGTATTGAAATAAATCGCCATTTGGATATTATGAATACTGTCTTGCTTATACTTCTCCTCGCTCTCATAGAAGTCATAAAATATGACATACCCTGTTTCACTGAACCCTGTAGCAACAAAGCCTTTTGACTTCTTCTCCACATTCCTGAATGCATTCGCCGCATCGATTATCTCCTTTTTCGGAGGCGGCCATGCTGTCACAACGGTCCCACCCGGATTCACACATGTATACACCTCATCCTCTGCCGGGATGAAGGGTACGCGCGACGCATCATTCAGGTACCTGATCATAATCGTCGCCGCTTCCGCACGTGTCAGCGTATCCGCAGGCCTGAACCGGTCGCCCGTTCCTCTGATAAGTCCGATTTCATAGGACTGCAGTACATATTGCTTGTTTTCGTCCTTTATGTGTGCATAGTCCTTTATCTTTGACCGGACAAGATTATCCGGATTATTATAGGGATCGTTATACGGGAATTCCTCTTTCAGCAGAGTTGCCTTTACTATGATCCTGGTTGCCTCCTCGCGTGTGATGGGGCGTTTGTAATCGGCAAACTCATTTTCCGATATCAGTTGCTGCCCGACAGCTATATCTATATAATTCTGAGCCCAGTACTTCGTGTTCTCTCCCGGTGCAAACCCCATCGATCTGACCGTCATCTTGAGAAACTGGTCGACCTGGACCGGATCATTGGGGTAAAACATGCCATTATAGCCATTGACTATGCCGATCAGGGACAACATCCCGACCTCATTGCGGCTCCAATGGGAGTTCATGTCTCCGTATGCGGCCAGTATACCGTCTATCTCTTCCTGTTCCAGTGCTGCAAGCCTGTCCTGCAGAGGCTTTATCCTGAAGGCCGTTTCATTTTCATATACGGGTGTAGTTTCACCGGCATCTGCGCGCGTCGGCACGAACAGCACCAGCATTGTAAAAAACAGCGCTGTCAGAATGATCTCAGTACATTTTCTTGCAACAGGCTTCCCATGCCACACAATTCGTCTGTCATACATTTTCCCGCCTCCTTATCATTATCTGGTTTATCGTATTCCTGATCGTATCCGCATCTGAAGATAAACTCACAGTTTGCCAGCCGAAGGTCGTCATTGTTTTTCAAAAGGATCTCCTTATTGCTTTCTATTCTCTTACCGTTTATGAAGGTGCCGTTCATGGAATTCAGATCCTTGACATAGCAGCGTCCATTCCTGAGTATGAACTCAGCATGAAGCTTTCCGACAGCATTGTTGTACAGGATGTGATCTACATGCCCGGCAAGTCTGCCTACAATAAATTCATTTCTGTCGATGACTATATCCTCAGTATGCCTGTTCCTGCTTACCAATACGAACTCGTCTTCATTTCGGGTACCAAGTATCTCCGTTTTCTGAGTAAAACACGCCGCTTTCTCATCAACCGGTGTTTCGTCAGTTTCAGGCAAACTGCTGCCTGCTCCCGTTAACCAGGATGCTGCAGAATGTGCCATGCTCCTTTTTTCCGGACCGCGTCCATGAACTCCGGCTGCTCCACTTGGGATCACCATTGTTTCATCTGCGGTGACCGCCTGGCGACTGCTGTAATCCTTTGGCCCCTTCCGATTTGCCCGTATCTGATCTGTTATCTGTCCCATAGTCTCCAGCCTTCGGTCACTGTCCTGCTGTCCGGCTGCCTTTCCACAGTCCCTATCCTGGGCTTCACCGCCTGTATCTCTGACGCTGAACACTTTCATCACCTGCAGTTTTCTGAAGATCAGTACTTCAATCGCCAGGACTATCAGTGCCACGGCAGCGTAATTTGCTAATGCATCCTTACCTGTACCGGCGATCATTCCGCGGCACATATATATTACACAGCCCATTACAAGCTGCAGCAATGCCACGACAGCAACGGCATATAATGACTTTTTCTGCCTGTCATTCTCCGCAACTTCCTTCTTTTCCTCTATTTTATATTTTTCTCTATTTTCTTCAAGTGTTTTCATACAAATTTCCCGATCGTATATCGGTACAGGTGTTTCTTTTGGATCCGGTTTGTACAACAGTTCATTTATAAGCGCCATCAGCCCCCTGATACTGAAGGCCTCGCTTTTGACCTCCGACAATATACGCTGGACCAGGTTGCCGGTGCAGAAGTCCTCCTCATTTATGTGCTGCATCAGCAGTTCAGACACCAGTGTCTGTAATGAGCCTGAATCATCCTGCCGGAACTCTGCCGGTATGTATACGATCATAACATCCAGCGTTCCGGGGTCGACATAGATAAACTCGGGCTTCAGCAGGAAGTTGGACGGATACAGCAGGTATCCCGCTGAATTGTCGATGCATACGGATATGTTCAGGATGAGCTTAAGGAATGCCTCCTTGCTGAGCTTGTTTCTCTTCAGATATAGCGAGAGCGGTATCTGTGAGGTTATATTGCAGTAAAAACAGCTGACATTTTCTTTTTTGACCATTTCTACCGGAATGATATATCCTATATCATTGTTTTCAAGCATGGCGGCCTGGTACTCTATAACTCTTCCGGCACACCTGATCACAAGAAAACTGGATGCGGCATCGCTTTCGTATATGAATTCCAGTTCTTTTATAGTTTCTCCAGCAATTTCGGACATGATAAATTTCCCCCAAAATATCACCTTGCAGGTACAGCCTTTACTTGAAGCCTTCTCAGTTGATCTGGTTATTCTGTCTTATCAGTTCACTTTGTACATCGGTTGTTATGGAATCACTCGCAAAAACGCTTTTCATTATGTCAGTGACAAATTTGATGATCGCATCCCTGAATATGAGCGCAATGCCTACAAGAACAGCGATAATAACGACTATTTCCACTGTTCCGAGGCCATCCTCCTCGCTCAGGAAACACCTGACCAACTTGTTCATCGGATCACCTCCAATCCTCATATATTTCTCAGCGCCAGAACAGCCGGCATTCCGACTATCAGCAGGATAGCAATGAACATGAGCATCATTGGCAGCAATAGCTTTGTCGAGGCCTCCTCGCCGAATTTCTTTGCCGTGTTCTTCCGCATTTCCCAGCATTCGTCCGCCAGAAGCCTCAATACAGGAACCAGTTCGGAATTTCCTTTCCTGATGTTTTGCAATACCACGGTCACAAAACGGGTGACTGCCGGGACATGACATCTCTTTGCAAATTCTTCATATGCCTTATACTCGGATGCGCCAGCCCTGACAGCCTGAACCGCGATGCGGAGCTCCTTGTAAAGAGGGGTTTGCCGTTCAGCGTCAAATGCAGCTTTCTCCCATGCCTTTGATACGGTCAGCCCCGCATTGACCAGCAATGTCAGCTTGTTGACGAAATCCGGGAACTCAAGTTGGATTGACTGACGTCTCTTTTTGACCTTCTCATTCAACTCCCTGTCACTGAGTACAATAACGGCCGCCAGTATCAGTACGCAAAAAAACAGATATCCTCCATCGATCTCGGTAAACATTCCCACGAAACCGATAAACAGCAAAGCCAGGAGCGCCAGAGATATTTTGTTCCCCCAGTGTACACGAAGCATGAGCAGGGCTTTCCTGTGTCCGTAAAGCTCAGTGACCGCCAAGGCCAGCCTCCTGTCGTAACCTGTGTTGTAGCTGTGCTTGAAAGTATCAAGGATAAACAAGCCTGCTGGCAGAAACTCCTTCATCGGATATTCTTTTTTATCCAGCATACTTACGGTATCTGCATATCTGTCTTTTGATAAAAAATGCAGCATCGCGAAGATAATGACCGAAATTGTGAAAAAAACAGCCATGTCAGACCTCTCAACACTGTTTTCACCGGGGACCGGAAAGCATCCCGGGCCGGCCAATATTGATCAAAGCTTGATATCATTCAGCTTTGAAGATATGAACCAGGCTGCCGCCATCATTGCCAGGGCGACAGTCATCGTGACTCTCCCTGCAGCAGTGTTGAAAACCGGATGCATATACTCCGCTGCGCTGACAGACAGCAGTGCAACCATGAACACCGGCACTGCATTGAGCACCTTCTGTTCGAATCTGCGTTCAGCCAGCATCATGTCGATTTCCTGGCTGACCTCTATCCTGTCACTGATGATCGATGAAGTATTCCTTATTATCTGAGCTACATTGCCGCCGGTCCTCCTGCTGATATTGAGGACATTGACAAAGTTGTCGATATCCTCGAGCCCGGCGCGTCCGGCAAATTCAAACAGTGCGGATTCAAGCGTCTCATTGGTATCCAGTCTGCTTATTATGTTCCTGATTTCTGCAAGTATATATGCAGACGGCTCCGGATAAAGCACGGACAGGTCGTCGAGCGCTGTCCTGAAGGCCGATTCGATGGTTTTGCCGGCTGAAACAGACGAAGCGAGGGAATACAGCAGGTCCTTGAATTGTATATTCAGTTCCCTTTTTCTTCGTTTTATTATTTCTTTCGTCTTTATCTTCGGGTATAGCAGCGCCAGCGGTGTAAGGAGCAGCGATATCAAAACACTTCTGTAGAACAGGAAGCCTGCAGCAAAAATAACTGATGCCGCTATCGATATAAAAAATATCCTTTGCTTTATCCCCATGACATAAGTGTTGTAATCCGGCACTAGATATCACCGCCTAATCTGCAGCGGATACCCGCCATTTTCAGCTTGTATGTCCTGACGAGCATATTGCCGGTCCAGCTAAGGCTTCCTGCCACAAACGAACCGTCTTCTGTCCGGTCACCGGCGGATCCTGTTTTTGATCTGCCGGTATCCGCGACTTCTTCGCATATATCGGAGACAGCACTGTCACATGTCCTTGTTTCCTTAAACACAAAAAGTGGGTTCAGAAGGATCCGACCATCGTTGAAGCCTGATATTTCACATATTTCAAGGACTCTTCTCGTCTTGTCCCTCAGCCTGCCAAGATGCACCATTATATCGATTGCTGAGGAGATCTGCTGCCTCACTGCGTCCAAAGGTATGGGCGAAGCGCTGATAACCATCGTCTCCAGTCTCTTGAGCATGTCTTCGGCAGAGTTGGCATGACCGGTGGATAATGAACCGTCATGACCGGTATTCATAGCCTGCAGCATATCAAGGGCTTCCTCCCCTCTGACTTCACCTACGATTATCCTCTCAGGTCTCATGCGCAGAGACGTCCTGATCAGGTCGCGGATGGTGATGCTGCCCTTCCCTTCACTGTTGGCATTTCTTGTCTCAAGCCTGACTAGATTGTCCACCCCTTTTATCTGAAGCTCCGCTGAATCCTCGATGGTGATGATCCGCTCATCAGGGGGTATCCTCCCTGCAAGCGCATTGAGGAATGTTGTTTTTCCACTTCCGGTACCTCCGCAGATGAATATGTTGTATTTGGCCCTCACAAGGCAGTCCAGCACTTCAGCAGCCTCAACACTCAATGAGCCCGTCTCTGTCAACTGTTCCAGGGTCATGGGATCGTCAGGAAACTTTCGTATCGTCATTATCGGCCCGTTCAGTGCTACCGGCCTGAGCACCACATTCACTCTGGACCCGTCCGGCAGGACAAAGTCGACTATGGGCGATGCCTCATTGACGGTCCTGTTGGTCCGTGAAACAATATTGTGGATGACATCCTCCAGCTTCTGCTGATCGTCAAAACTTGCATCCACCCTGTCTATCCGGCCTGCACGCTCTATGAATATCTTATCCGGCCCGTTCACCATTATTTCGGTAATGCCCTTGTCATCCAGCATGGGTTGGAGTATGTCGAGTCTTCGCATGGAATTGTAAACCGTATCAGCCAGCTCACGTTTTTGTGCGATATTGAGCCATGATATCTGCGACCTGCGGAAAACCGCCTCTGTCACCATTTCCATCAGTTCATCGTCATCGATATCCTTCGTCCTGTCCAGCCCCTGGGCGATCTCAGCCCTTATTTCTTCTGCCAGTTCCCTGTCGCCCGCCGCTATACTCTGCAAGCTCCCTGCCTTTTCGAGATCAGCCGTTTCAAGCAACAGACCCACCTCCCTCTCCGGGAATGCCAGCCAGTTGCCTCCCTGCCAGTATTTGATCCACAATCCCATTCAGACTTGCAAGAAATGAAACATCTCTGACAGCCTCGCCAGCCCCAAACCTACCGCGTGGTCCGGACTTGTCAGGTATTGCCGCAGCCGGTCTGTATCCGCAAACAGATATGCAGCCGGCGGATCCGGATGAGAAATTGACGACAGGCAGGAGCTTGTCCGTGAGCCCAGACTTCCATCCGGACTCCAGCAAGGCGAGCCCTTTACTGAAAATGTCGGCTTTTGATTCCATGATGGGATCCTGAGTCAGCACGAGCAAAATGACGTCGGAATGACTCATAACTACTGTATTCGTTTCACTGAGCCCCGGGGAAGTATCAACGAATACCATGTCGTATACGCAGCTTGATTTGAACTCCCTGATCAGCCGTACAGCATCCTGTTTCTCGAATTCATTCATTTCCAGTGCGCTTTCAGCAGGCTTGAAAAAATGTACCCCATTCCTGGCATCTGAACATTTAGCCGACTCCAGCCTGAGCCACAGGTTGGAGCTGCCTTTCAAATGGTACAGTACATTGGAGAAGCTTTGATTTGATTCGCCGTTGAAGAAATTGGCCGTCGAAGCGATATCCTCCAGGTTCAGATAAAATGTCCTGAGCCCCCTGCCGGCACACATCATGCTGCAGCCTGCAGCAATGCTGCTTTTTCCGACTCCTCCGGCAGGCGATACGACGCTGATGATACATGTGTTCTTTCGTCCCGGCACCAGGCGATCCTTGCTCGAATTGGCCGTATACAGTCTCAGCAGTTCAGATACCAGTCTGTCCGCGTGCTGGTATTTTCGGATCGCACCCGGACATTGCGGAACAGGCCCGGAGCCGTTTTCCGCCAGCAGCAGTACCAGCCCCCGGTCGTACTGTTCGATCCTGTCCTCATATATACTACTGTTCACAAGGATTATGTCCGCAGAGGCCTGACTTTCGAGAAATTCACACAGTGTATGGGATGATGAGAAGGATGTCAGCCCAAATCTCCCGGGATAATTCAGTATTAGATATTTTTCTAAATTCCGAATATATTCAGCATCATAATCAGCTATAACAAGACTGAGCCTCCCCAATTCACCACCCCCATTACTTACATTTACAATTATTTTTGTAAGATTTTGGTTGTGATTATATTATATGGGCAGACTCACTTTCTGTCAATTCCTATTTTCATATTTTCCCAGTAATATTGCGCTGGAATGGCAAAATACTACGGCAGGCACTATCTTGAATACTTTCCGATAAGCTCTTCCTGCTCTTTTCTGACGAAGTTTTTGATCTGGTTGAAGACAACAGGCCCGTTGTGCCTTATCTTGAGCCCGTATTCGTAGTAATCGCCGCGATCGACTTTCCTGACTATTTCCGCTGTAAGGGAGAGTATATCCCTTGAAAGGTAGATATCCATGTTCAGCTTATGTCCCTTGAAATGCTCTTCCTTTGAATACACCATCAGGCCGTAATCACTGATGTCCTTCACCAATGCGAAGTATTTCCTGTTGCTCATTGTTTCCACTACTCTGTAATCCGCATACAGTGAAACAGGAAATCGCTCATAGGACCGCAATCTGCTTCCTTCGTCAAGCACATCCTCACTGTAGGTCAGAAGTCCTGCATCCCTTTCATAGCCAACGATCCGTCCACCCTTTATAACTGCTTTTTCTTCCAGCTCATAGGCTGTGACCAGAGGATCGCCTTCCTGAAAGGTTGCCTTCTGGCATTCCCTCGGAAGCTTTACAATGATTTTATCATCCCTGATTTCGTCGACTATGCTGCTGAACACATTAATCATGGAATAATGTCTCATCGTGACGACAATGCCCTCTGTCAATTCCATCACACACCTCCATGATGCAACCTGTTATCAGACAATTAAATTATATAACAAATGCTGAATATTTGGAAGATTCGCGGCCCCGGCGTATTGCCGCTGTCACCGCATATGCATCCTCATTCTGTCACCGAGTAAGTGCTCCGTTAATATAATGATATTGACGACAGCATCGCAAACCCGCCGACAGATTCTGGTCAGACAAGTAACACTTTGCACGAAAGAAGAATAAATTGAATTAGCGGTATAAATTTATGTCAACTCATTGGTCGAAAGGAGGCCTACCATAATGGCAGAAAGAGGATGCGGTAAGTTTTTTAACGATGATTGCGCGATTTTGTTCTTTATTATTCTTTTCCTGCTGCTGTTCTTTGACAACAGGGATTTCTATTAATAGCGGCATAAGGGATCACAACATTATCAGGGGCAGGATCGGCTGCAATACATGACTCCTGGTGAAGCCACCCGCAAAGGGTGGTTTCACTTTTGTCCGCCGACACCGGGACGGGCTGAAATGTGCCTTGCAAGTAACACATGGATGCAGCCCTGAATATGATATAACGACAGCACGGTTCCAACACGATAGACAAGGGGGGATTACGATGTCTAAAGGCTTTGCTGGCAACATATTCGATGACTGCGCATTATTGTTCTTCATCATTCTGTTTCTCCTGCTGTTTACAAACAACAGAGGTTTTTACTCAAGAGACGATATCGGCATAGTGGAATAGCCAGGCTTTTCAAATAATGAAGGGGGTGTGCGATATGGCAGAAAATGAAAGAGGCGGACTCTTTGGATGCGGTTTCGGAACTAACTGGATTTGGATCATCATTATCATTTTGGTCATAATCCTGCTGTTCCCTTGCCTTTTCGGCAGAGAAGGCGACGGGTATTACAAGGAATAATTCAATATTGCGGCGAGCCGCCGACTAAGGTGAGCAGGCATGGTGACGCTTCTCAGCCGGAGGGAGACAGCTCTTGCAGAGGAGAGTGTCACCATACCTTTTCCTCTGAGTGTCACCACAGCTTTCCCGGTAAATCCCATTGGTTTATGCTATAATATAAAGGCAGTTAAGAATAATAGTGCGGTGGGATGATATGCTGAATGAAATGCGGGCAAAGGTTTTTGTCCCGGACGGCACACCGGTGTCAGAAGCCTTGGCAAGAACCACACATCTGGCTGTGTCTGCTCATCAGGATGATATAGAGATCATGGCATATGACGGCATTTCCCGGTGCTTTGGAAAAAAGGACAAATGGTTCACTGCCGTCGTACTCACAGACGGTTCAGGCAGCCCGAGGAGCGGTCCGTATCAGAACTTTACCGATGAACAGATGCGTGAGATAAGAAAACATGAGCAGAAAAAGGCTGCAGTCATAGGTGACTATTCTGCCCTGATAATCCTTGAACACCCAAGCAGCAATATCAGGGATAGAGATGATCACACCGTTGTCTCTGAACTCATGGAGATAATAAAAGCTGCCAGGCCGCAGTTCATATATACCCACAATCCTGCGGACAAGCATATGACCCATGTGGCAGCGGCCCTCAGAGTGATTTGCGCCCTGAGGGAGCTTCCTGATGACCTGCACCCTGAAAAGCTGTACGGCTGCGAGGTATGGCGCAGTCTTGACTGGCTTTGTGATGAAGATAAAGTGGTGTTCGACGTTTCGGCTTATCCAAACATTTCTGCTGCACTGATAGGTGTATTCGATTCACAGATAACCGGCGGCAAAAGATATGATCTGGCGGCACCTGCCAGGAGGACAGCCAATGCCACATTCCATAAATACGATGCTGCCGATACTTCAGATGCATTGTCCTATGCCATGGACCTGACACCGCTTATAACTGACAGAAATCTCGACATATGCGGCTATGTGACATCATTTATCGACAGGTTCAGAGATAATGCGGCAAGAAGTGTTACAAGTCTGATCCCCAACAGAAGCGGTTGACTTCAAGCGCAACAGCCATCTGTTGTCTTTATCGCCCATATATTGCATGTTTTTGCATAATCGGCTATAATATTACTGCTGGCAATGATATTTTGTAAAATTTGGGCTGTTGTCGAAAGAACCCCGGTTTTTTATTCGTGTTTATCGAATAGATGTAGCGTAACAGATATACAGACCATCGGAATACACTGTACCCGGTTGGTCGGAATATTTTGTGAGGGTAGTATAAATCATTGAAGTCAAAACCTTTAGTAATTGTATTGATATTTGCAATAACAGCTCTGATCATGCCCCTGCCGTCGGGTGCAGCATCCGCACCGGAACAGGCTCTTCCTGCTTTGCCTGCAGAAACCTCGGCAGTCTCCTCTTCAAATTACGAAAAAGCCATCGATCTGAAGATTTTAGGGCTTCTGGCTACCAAACCGGACGAATTCGAGCTTGACCGCGTCCCCACCAGGACAGAGGGACTGGTTATGCTGCTGCGCCTTCTTGGCAAAGAATATCCGGCCAGGCAGGGTGTCTGCAGGCATCCGTTCAAAGATGTGCAGCCCTGGGCTGATAACTATGTCGGATATGCATACCAGAACGGGATCATCAACGGAAAAAGCAGTGATACCTTCGGTGCCCGCGATCCGCTGTCGGCAAATCAATATGCGGCCATGGTGCTCCGTTCCATCGGATATACAGACGGTGAGGATTTTCAGTATGGCAAGGCGCTGGATAAAGCTGCGGCAATAGGGATCTTGTCCTATACAGAAGCAAACAGGCTGAAGAATAGTCCTGATTTTTTAAGAAGTGATCTTGTTGCTTTTTCCTATAATGCGCTGACTGTTAAGCCGAAGGGCTCCTCCAGGACACTCATCGAAAAGCTCGTCGATACTGACAAGGCAGTCTTCAGACCTGCAGCAGAACTGCTGGGCTTATATCCTTCAGACTTCGAAAGGCGGTACGGAGACGTTCTTTCCTTTCTTCCCAGCCGGACAAGCTATGGCTATGTTATCAATAATGCAGATGATCTGATCAGGATCATCACGAAAACACTCATAAACCATACCACGATCCTCGAATTGGATGTCAGCGGCTTCGGCGGTGATATCGCCAAAGAGTTCAGACCCGCCTTCGACACAGCCCTTAAAGCAGCCGAAGATATATCAGGGGTACCTTATTTCGTAAAGGCGTGGGAATATGAATGCAATATGCGATCTATGAAGCTGACGGTTACATACAGGGAATCGCAAGCCAAATACACGTCGAAGAGAGCAAAGGTAAAAGCCGCCCTCGACAAAGCCAGACTCATCGTTGCCGAACATATATCCGTGGATATGACAGATTTTGAAAAAGAAAAAATACTGCACGATTACATTATAAAAAATACAGAGTACGATTTTGAAAACTATCATCAGAATACACTCTCCGATGAAGCATTTGAGGAATACGGCTGTCTGGTCCTGGGATATGCAGTGTGCGAGGGATATGCAAAAGCCATGAAGCTTCTGTGTGACCTGGCAGGCATCGAATGCATTACTGTTGCGGGAAGTTCTGTAAGCAGTGGCGAAGGACATGCCTGGAATATCGTCAAAATCGACGGCGAATACTATCACCTTGACGTGACCAATAATGATTCGCTGCCCGATGACGGCATTGAGGTACCGGCTTACAGCTATTTCAATCTGACAGACCTCGAAATGATGAAATTCTGTGAGTGGGACAGATCACAGTATCCCAGATGCGTCAGCACCCGGAACAACTATTATCACAGATATGGCCTGACAGCTGAAGGCACTGCTTCCCTCAGCAGAGTATTGGCAGAGGCCATCGAAAAGCGCAGTCCGGTCATCGAGATCAAAGTGCTGGACTATTCCCGGGACAGCTATGCGGATCTGAGGAAGCTGATAATCGAATCCAGGGCCATTAAAAGATACCTTTATACGATAAACGATGAACTGGGCATCATAAAGCTTCTGGATATCAAATATTTCGACCAATAGGGGACAGTTCTCTGAAACTGAGACGATCGAAAAAGGGGGACGGTTCTCAAATAAGGGACAGTTCCGGGAAAGTCAGGCCGCGCGGCTTTGACCCGGGAGCTGTCCTTTCAATGTCTAAACCTGAGAACCATCCCCTGAGTACAGAGAGTTGAGAACCGTCCATCCAGTGTCTGAACCTGGTAACCGTCCCCCTGAGTACAGAAAGTTGAGAACCGTCCCTCCTTTTGAAGGACCGTCCCCGAAAATCAAGAACTGTCCCCTAGACGAATTTCTGGACATTGTCGGTCCGGGATAATCTGAAAGCTGCGATAAGCATGAGTGCCATTGCAAATGCAGCAAGCACCAGCAGATTCAGTGTGATGTCCCCGAAGGCTCCTCCGGACTGCATCCGCGTCACCGCATCTATTGCCCAACGCTGCGGTGTGAAATAGCCGATCTTCTGCATGATATCAGGCATGAGGGCTGTGTCCCAGTAACATCCTCCCAGCATGCAGGTAGGTGTCAGGATCAGTGTATTAAGTGTTCCGGCCATGTACGAAGAATTTGAGAATGCCGTTATGAACAATCCAACACCAACCGCTACAAATGCGAACATCAGCAGGATTATGAACATATGGACGCCCTCTACACCGGTGTCGATCCTGAAAACAAACTTCATTGCCAACTGTATCATGAGTATCTGGAGTATGCAGATGATCAGTCCGGTAAGCGAATTTGCAAAAATATACTGTTTTGCGCTGACAGGGGCAGAGCAAATCCTGTGGTAAGTACGGTTTCTCTTTTCCTTCAGGACTATCCCCGATGTGAATCCTGCCCCAAGCATGGTGAACATGATCAGAAAACCGACTGAGCTCATCGTCATGGACCTGGACATGCTCTTATCATCAGCACTGATAACCTGCAACTTCAGATTATTTGCTCTGACCTGCGCCAGCATCCTGTCAAAGGCAGCCTCTTCGCCGCCGGATGCTGCCGAAAGCAGCATCATAGACGATGTATGTCTGTTTATCAGTTGCTCCACCCATGCCGTGGTCTCCTTCCCCTTCAACGAAACGATCTCTGTTTCAGCGGCAATTCCTTCAAGTATGCTTTCAGAATAGGCTTCAGGAACTATCACCGCAGCGTCCAGTTCGAAGTCCAGCAGCTTTTTGCTTACTTCGTCTTCCTCCACTTCAATGATCAAAAATCCCTCCGTGGCACTGAGCTTCTCCTTCAATTCCGAAGCTGCCCAACCATGGTCATTATCTATGAAGCCGATTTTCAAAGGGCCGGCCGATGAACTTCCGTACATCAGCAGTGAGAGCAGTACTCCACCCAGGGGTAAAATAATATATATTACAATATTGCCTTTTTTCCTGAAGGTGACCTTCAGATTGTTCAATATGAGAAGCATCAGATTACGCATACGCCTTCCTCCCCTTTCCTGACAACAGTACGGCCACAGATATGAACAGCACTGAAAGACCCAGGTTGATGGCAATGGAAATGGGCACGTCAGAATAGTTGCCATCGTATATCAAGTTTAACAAGGCCGAATTTATCCACCTCACCGGAGAAATAACGGATAATTTGGAGAAGCTGTCGCCCATCACATACACCGGTACATAGCCTCCCCCCAGAAACACAAGTATCGGTATGATCGTGTTCAGCAAGCCATTGGCCGCCTCTCCGCTTCGGAGCACAAATGCCAATGCCGCTCCGATGCTGACAGCCATGACAGAATATGTGATCACCAGGACGGCCACAGTAAGCAGGTCCTCACCCCAGTAAGCCTTCAATACCAGTTTGCTGAACATAAGGACTATAAAACCCTGCACTATGGTCACAAAAATACTTCCAAGTATCTTGCCCGTAAGGTACTGATATTTGTAAACAGGCGCACATAGTATCCTGGCTGCGGTCCTTCCTTCAATCTCTGACCTTATCCCCCAAAATCCGGTCTGCGAGGAGTACAGCAGGATCAGCGTCAGCATGGCTATCGCATAATAATCAGTGGCGCCAGGCTGTCTCTTGCGGTCCAGAGACCTGATCCTCACATAATCAGCATCATAAGCCTGCAGCTCCGAAAGGACGGCCGGATTGTTCCTGGCTGCCACATTGATCGTCACATATGAGTCGATAAATGCCGCCACAGCATTTTCAACTATGCCGGATGTAACGCTCCTTGTTTTATTCTTATACATGTCTATCCTCAGCGGATCACCTGTTATATGGAGGTATGCCGCATATTTGTTGTCTTCGATATCTCTTAATCCTTTGTCGAAATCTGTTGTTTCCTCGAAAACCAGCCCCATTTCCCCGGACAAGTGTTGACGGAAACTGTTGAAAGCACTTTCAAATACGGGATCACTGTCTTCAGCGTCAATGGTGTACAGTA
>DGEE01000098.1:0-275 GCA_002385815.1 Hungateiclostridiaceae bacterium UBA3934 | reverse complement strand
ACCATCATTGTATTCGCTTTATAATCCCGGATATTCCGCTTTATTTCCTTTAGAATTATCTGCAGAGTCTTCACTGGACGATCTCCCCCCCCTTAATCCCTGAGCTTCCTTCCCGTGAGTGACAGGAATACGGTTTCCAGGTCCGGCGTCTTGCTTTCCACACTCTTTATCGTGAAGCTGTTTTTGATGAAATATTGTATTATCCTGTCCAGATTGGTAACTTCCTTTGCGCTTGTGATTTTTATGGTATTTTCCCCTGTCTCTTATACACATCT
>DGEE01000046.1 GCA_002385815.1 Hungateiclostridiaceae bacterium UBA3934 | reverse complement strand
AGATGTGTATAAGAGACAGATCTTCGCCTCTGTCTCCACATCCACTGCAGCAGTGGCCTCGTCCAGTATAAGTATCGGTGTGTTGCGCAGTACAGCCCTGGCGATCGAAAGCCTTTGCTTCTGTCCGCCGGACAGCTTCAGTCCCCTTTCGCCTATCACCGTATCGTAGCCCTCTGGCATCTCCATTATGAATTCATGCGCCCTGGCAGTTTTCGCTGCTCTGATGATCTCCTCCATGTCGGCATCCTTGCTGCCGTATGCAATGTTTTCTGCCACAGTGCCGTTAAAAAGGAAAATATCCTGAAGGACGATGCTTATCTGATTCCGCAATGAGGACAGTGTGATTTCCCTCAGTTCCCTGCCGTCGAGACGGATATTGCCTGAATCCGGATCGTAAAAGCGGGCTATCAGGCTTATGATCGTAGTTTTCCCGACTCCCGTAGGTCCTACCAGCGCCACCATCTTGCCCGGTTCTGCCCGGAAGCTGATATTTTGCAGCACAGGCACATTGTCAACATAACTGAAACTTACATCATCAAATACGATCTCTCCCTTACATTCCGTTATATCCACGGCATCAGGTCTGTCTTTGATGTCAGGCTCCGTATCAAGGACCTCGAATACCCTGTCAGCTCCGGCCATGGCTTGCTGCAGGTCCTCTGTGACCCTGGCCAGAGTGCTGATGGGCTGATAAAAGAGATTGAGATACAGCATGAAGCCGACTATGTCGGCTACTGAAAGCTTGCCGTCCAATGCCAGCAGACCTCCGAAAAGTACTACGATGACAGTGCCCATAGAGCTTACCGCTTCGACAGTGGGATGGAATATGGCACTCAGCTTCAGTGCATGGAGTATCGCATGCGCATAGCTGCCGGCTTTCACCCTGACGCGGTCTTTTTCCTTCCGCTGCTGGTTGAACACCTGTATCTCCTTCATGCCGGAAATATTGTCCTGCAAAGTGGCATTCAGTTCCGCCAGGTTCCCCTGAGCGGCGCGGAAATTGGGTCTCACCTTTTTCGCAAAGATCCAGCTCCCGAAAAGTAGGAACGGTATCGGGATCAGCGTCAGCAATGCAAGCTGCACATTGGTGCTGAACAGTACGACGGCCACGCCTATGATGACAAGGGCATTTGCAAACAGGTCGGGCACAACGTGCGCTATAAGCATTTCAAATGTAGCAGTATCATTGGTGGTTCTGGACATCAGCTGGCCGGTCTGCTTATCCTGGTAGAATCTCAGCGACAGCTTCTGCAGATGGTCGTAAACCCTGACCCTCATGTCGGCAACAAGATTCCAGGCAGCTTTGTGGCTCAGATAGCTGTTCAGAAACCTGAACAATATCCTGAATACGTAAGTTGCCGTCAGTGCCAGCGCGATTACCCGGACAGCCCCCAGCGAATCTGTACCGAATTCGCCGGTGAGTATATCGATAAGCTCGGTGATCAGCCTCGGCCCTATAAGATTGAGCACAGTGATGGCCACAGTACTGATACCCGCTATCACCAGAAGATGCCAGTAAGGCTTTGCATATTTGACTAGTCTGATTATGTTTTTCATGTTTCTCTCTCCAGCCTTATGTATTAATGTTATGAATATATTATAACACTTAAGTCAAAAGAAAATTTTCAACGCGAAAGTCTCTATACCTGCACAGCATCAGATCCCGATACCCCGAATCATGACAGACCGGATACAGCACATGCTTTTTACAATAAAAATAAGGCGAACAGGATTCACCTTATTTTTATGGAGAATTGAGAATATGTCCAGCTTATCACCGCAATGTACATATATTGAACCGACACCGCAATAACATACCGCTGTTCGGACATTTCACATATTGACCGATATTATACAGCAATACCTCTGCTTCAGCCGCACTTGCTGAATCCGCATTGTCTGCAGATCACGCAGCCGCCCTCATGCTCCACCGGACTGCCGCAATCAGGGCAGTTGGCCATATGAAGCGTGTCACTCAGGCTGTAATCGTTGTTTTCATTCAGCACTGCCGTTTCCAGACGACTTTCATGGAAGTCAGGGGAATTGCCTGTAGGCCTCGGTATATAATCGAGTTTGCCTGCATCTGTCATGGACTTTTTGACTACGTCCTTGATTATCTTTGCATCACCATTGTCCATGGCGCTCCCCTTGCCGTTTTCCCTGCCATTTCCGTTGCCGTTCTGGAGCTTGAGTACCTTTTCTATCAGCCGTCCGATGGCATCCGGACAGGACAACACCCTCAGCTCTTTCTGCCTTATGGTCGACGGACATCTGATGCCCTTGAGCTGCTCCACAATGGATTTCGCGTCGATACCTGATCTCAGTGCAACGGATACCAGTCTGGCCGTAGCCTCAGACTGTGACGGACAACCGCCTGCGCGTCCGGTGTTGGTGAACACCTCGCAAATACCTTCTTCGTCGTAATTGACAGTTATATAGAGGTTTCCGCAGCCTATCTTCACCTTTTCAGTGAACCCTGTAGTGATATCAGGACGTGGTCTTGGCGCAACCACAGATTTTTGGTGCAGTCCATCAACTATCCCCTCCGATGCTGCTCCGGTGGCTGCAGCATCCTTGCCTTTGACTTCTCCGATATTCAGCACCTGCATCTCACGGCTGCCGTC
>DGEE01000030.1 GCA_002385815.1 Hungateiclostridiaceae bacterium UBA3934 | reverse complement strand
CAGTATCACGCAATACCAGCGTTTCAGCGTTCCGGGCATCTTGAAACAGGTGTCACAAAATGCTAAAATATTATTGGCACAGTTATGCGCAAAATAAGAATAATCATACAAAAGACCAGTCAAACCGGAGTACATATGAGAAAAATATCACGCAAACTGTTATATCTGTCCTTCACAGCAATTCTTATCATCACCTCAGCCTTACCTGTAAATGCCGAGTCGGTAAATATAGCTGACGAGGAATGCTCTTATGTTCTGATGGATTCAAAGACAGGCATGATACTGGCCGAGCAAAATGCGGATGAACTGATACGACCGGCCAGCCTGACAAAGATACTCACTGCCATCGTGGCATTGGAAAACGGCGACCTGCAGCAGGAAATGGAAGTATCTCAGCAGGCCGTATACGACATAGGCAGAGGCGGAATGAACATTGGCATCATGGCGGGTGAGACCGGCCTGACACTTGAAAACATGATCAATGTAATGCTGATAAAATCCGCCAACGAAGCTGCCAACATAATCGCTGAAAACCTGGCCCCTTCCCGCAGGGAGTATATGGATCTCATGAACCGAAGGGCCAGAGAGTTGGGGGCAACAAACACATATTTCGTAAATCCTTCGGGAAAGGACACCGAAAAAGAAGATGCGGACCACTTTTCCACCGCCCGTGATATCGCCATCATGGCCCGTCACGCCATGACAATCCCTGAATTCAGAAAAATAGTGGCCACAGAATACTATGAAGATATGCCTGTGACAAACAAACATGATAAGTGGGATCCATTGAGGAACACCAATAAATTACTGTGGCATGACAACACTCATCCGTACAGAATCAATGGTGAGGAATACAGATACACGGTAACCGGCATGAAAACGGGCTACACTGCAGCAGCAGGCAACAATCTCGTAATAACGGCAACAGGCCAGGACGGCATGGAACTGATATGCGTCGTCATGCATGTTATGACAGCGAACAAGGTATATGGATACGCCCGGGAACTACTGCGCTACGGTTTCGAAAACTATGCGATGCATAAACTGACAGATGCGGGCACCATAGTCAAATCGATCATCGTCGAAGGGGCAGCCGGAGATGACAATATCCTGGACCTGGCAACAGAATCAGAGCTCAGTATCACACTGCCGGTGAAGGATGACGACGGTCTTATGGCAAACAGTATCGAGACCAGGATGGACTTACCCAACCTTATCAAAGCGCCGGTCAGAAAAAGCGATGTGCTCGGTTCTGTCGAATATATTTCAGATGGGAATGTAATAGCCGCAGTAAACCTCATTGCCACAAGGAATGTCGCCAAAGCCCCTGTGGCTGCTGTCCTGGATCCTGAACCCGAGGGTGTGGGATCTGAACAGAATTATTCGTACATATTGCTGGGCGTTTTGCTTACAGCCAGCGGTTTTGTTATACTCAGGACAATTTTGAAAAAAATCTCCAGAAGGCTGAAAAAGAAAAGATACGAGTACAAATACTACCGCTGACAAAACACCAGCCGGATCAGTGTCAGATGCCGTGATCCCCATTCGGAAATCGCGGGTTTTCCATATACGAGATCCACTCTTGAAATATCGTGTGTTTTCCGTGTCCTGAATCCATACTTCAGATATCGTGTGTCACAAATCTAAAACTCTGATACCAGATTTTCCGCTCGTCCCTGTCTTCATGTAAGATATCTGTCCATATACGGGATATTGACCGTAAATGCCAGTATCCTTTCTCCCATAGGCAGGCTCCTGATATCATTTGCCGTAATCCCGCCGGCAACGATCATAAGAAGATAATAAATCACGCAGCCGACGACTATCGCTGCAAATCCGCAGACAGCATTCAATACGAACACCGATTTGATGAACCATTCCGTCATGAAGACAAATCCGTGATAGATCAGATACACCAACAGGCCCATTATGATCGACACACTCAGTGGCCTGTTGAACAGCTTCCTGACATTCAGCCGCACACCGGTAAATTTCTTCAGTGACCTGTAGTTCATAATAGCCGCAAAGATATAGCATACAGCATTACCGATGATAGCACCTCTGATGTTGATCGATCTCACCGAAATCAACGTGTAGTTTACGACAAGCTTCAGCAGGAGACCGATCACCATATGTACAGTCGGCACATAAGTCTTGCCAAGCCCCTGGAGCACCGAGGTCTGCACTGACACCAGAGATATCAGTATAAGCGTCCATGAACCCATCAACAGAAGATCCCATCCATCAGGCGATTTGGGAAACAGTATATAGATTATCGGCTTTGCCATGACTGTCAAACCAACAGCAGCAGGCACAGCTATCATAAATATGACCCTGAAGGCATTCTGTATCCTCCTGTTCAGCAACGCCCGGTCATTGACCGCTGCAGCAGCTGATATCGACGGTAGGATGGCAGTGCCCAGCGCCGTAGCAAACGTGACAGGAATAAACAGCACCTTGGTATACTGTGTTGACAGGATACCATACATACTCGTAGCCTCGAACTCGCTGAAGCCTGCAACGATAAGCCTTGATTTTGTGTTGATGACATCGATCAGCTGAGTCGAATATACCGCCAGAGAACCCAGTGTTATGGGGATGGCATGGAAAAAAATCGTTTTCAGTATACCTGACGTTGTATACTCGGACCCGTCTGTCGTCGAATATTTCAGCTCTGAAGTAATCTGGGGCTTTTTCCTCGAATATGTGCGATAAAGGTATATCATGCTTGCAAAGGCACCTGCTGTCGTCCCTACAGCCGCCCCCGCAGCTGCATATCTCACAGCTTCCGTAAAAATCTCGGTATCGCCGGTGATACCGTTGGCAATCGCTATTTTTACACCGTACTGATACGCCAGCCAGGCAAAAGCTATAGTGACAACAGCATTGACGGCCTGCTCCACTACCTGGGATATGCTGGTAGGCACCATATTCGAACGGCCCTGGAAATAACCCCTGAAAATGCAAGAAATAGAAGTAAACAGCATTGCAGGGGCCAACACCATAATGGTCATGGATGACTCCGGCGAATGCATCAGCTTGGCCATAGGCATTGCCAGCGCGGCTGTCAGTATGCTCGTGAATGTGCCTGCCACTAACAGCAGCAGCGTCGTAATGCGAAATGTCCTGTACGACACATTGTATTTCTCCGACGCAAGCTGCTCTGATATGATTTTGGACAATGCAATAGGTATGCCCGTATTCGTGATGACAAACGCCATCTGATACAGCTTGTATCCCTGCTCATAAATACCGTTGCCGTAATTTCCCAGTATAAGAGTAACGATCGGCACATACAGGACACCGAGCACCTTGTTTATTAAACTGGCGGCACTTAAAATCGTAAATCCTTTTACATTCGATTGTCTTTCCACTGCTCTTTTACTTTCTCTTATATATTTTTCTCCTCAGCTCACGGAAGGCGGTTATGCCTTTGTCAGCTATAAAGTTCACAAACGGATTGAATACATAGTCCAGCATCCCCACGAACTCGGTAAACTTGCCCCTGAAGCCGACCTTGAACCTGTAAAGTCCGTACATCGGATTATTCTCATCCAGGTCACCCGGGACACCCCTGAAATCATACATGTCACAGCCCGATTCCAGTGCCCATTTTATCATATTCCACTGCAGGAGATAATTGGGCATCAGGTTGCGGTGTTCATTTATGCTGGCTCCGTACAGATACCAGCATTTATTGCCGTACAGGATGGCGATGGTACCTGCGATGGGCTTACCCTCATAGCTTGCGATAAATACCCTTAGATGGTCCGGCGACAGGCAGTCAAACACCTTTTCATAGTACTCCCTGCTCCTGACGACAAAATTGTCACGTATGCCCGTCTCAACGATCATCCTGTGGAAAACGGCCACATCCTCCCTGGTCCCGACTCTGACCTCAACGCCTTTCCTTCCGGCAAGCCTGATATTGTAGCGGACCTTATGGTGGAAGTCGGCCATGATCTGTTCCTCTGTCTTGTCGCGGAGGTCCAGCCTGAAGACGAACCTGGGCTGGATGCCTTCATAGTTCTTCAGACCGCGGCTCACCCTGAACCCAAGTTTTTTTACGATTTCCTCGAACTGTGTGTCTTCGACCTCGATGTCCGGATCCATTTTCAGCACATAACTGCGGTGCTTCTTCGCCAGTGCCTTGCACTTCTCCAGCAATTCCCTGAGAGTGGACTCGTCATGAGGATCGCACACTGGTCCCCTCGGCGAGTACATCATGGTATAGGGCAATATGGGTATCTTCCTGATGAGCAGGCTCATCGCCCCTTTTATATTCCCGTTTTCATCTTCAACCGTCACTATCTCGTTCTTCCAGAAGGACTTCACCTCTGCCCACTGCGGTGACTGCATGAAATGGCCCTTCGGATGGGACTGCAAAAATTCTTCGTATTTGCTGATATCAGCACCTGGCTTGTTTTGCGCATTGATATTTGCTTTGTCAGAACTGACTCCATTATTCAATCGCTTCACCTCTGTCGTTTTTCAGTTGACCCGGGTCCTCCGCCGGTCTCCGCATGACCAGGAACATTCGTTGAGCTCTGATCTGCGGCCTTCATTGATCCCTGTGATCACAGATATTTCCTGAATTTCAGCCAATGGCTCAAATGTGATTTATACAAAAACAGCATCCTTTTTACCTTGTTGTCGCCTTTCATAAACAGAGGATTCGTCACCCTCTTCTCCCTCATCAGCTCTCTCATTCGTCTCCTGATGTCAGCATCACTGGTGTATCTGAAAGCCACTCCCAGGGGGATGACGGTCCACAAATTCCTGGCATTGGCTGTCTCGAAAGGCAGATCCTTATTGTATATATAGTCTTCGACAACATATCTTGCCAGATTGTTCCCGACCGCTGTCACATAATAGTTACTGCGCCCCTGCCTGAGATTCATCTCCAGTATTTTGTACCTGCCATCCCTCTGATCATACTTGATATCAAAGGTCGAATACCCTGTATAACCTATACTGTCGAGGAAATTTCTCAACTTCTCCGAAAGTTCCGGATCATAGTCATTCATGAGCACGGCTGTATTGCCGATACCCTGCGGCGTGTGCTCTTCCAGCACCACATGGGCAAAAGACATCAGCTTTACCTTCTTGTCTCTGCCGGAATAGCAGATCATTACCCGAAGGTTCGAATCATCCCCGGGCACAAAGTCCTGTATGATAAGCCGGTCGTCATAACCCGCCCCATATATCTGCTCTATGACTTCCTTCAGTTCAGCTTCGCTGTTCAGCCTGTACGCCTTCTTCTGCGTCGGAAATTCATGCTGCCAGTATTTGATGCCATTGGAGGGCTTTACGAAGACAGGGAATTCAAACGGCAGTGTGAAATCGCCGCCCATGGATCTGTTATAAATAAATGTAGCCGGGTACTCCACACCGCAACTGTCACACATCTTGTAAAACTCTGTTTTGGTCAGCAGCCTGTCCATAAGCTGCTCGTCCACATATGGCGCTGCAATGTTTTCAGGCAGTCTGGCTGAATTCCTGATTATCAGTTCCACATAGTTGTCTCCGCAGCCCATCAGTATGATCTTCCTGTCCGGATGCTCCGCAGCTATTTCTCTTATGGTCTTTATGAATATTCCCTCTGTGTCGAGTCCGGGAACCTGATGAAAATCTATGATCTTGCTGTTGCAGCTCGGTCCTGTACCGGCTTTCCCTATCACTATCGATCTGACGCCGTATGCTTCATAAAATGCCCTTGACATGCTGTATGTATTGATGTCACTGCCCAGCAGTACAGGTATGAACTCTCTTTCCTGAATCTCCAAATATATGTACCTCTCTGTTCTGCAATATTAGTACCGACCTCCGACAGCTGCAGCACGCCTCGCCTGTCCGCTCTCCGGCAGCTCCAACTGTCAGCCTGCACATTACAGATGGATGCTGTCTGCTTTTGTATACCACGTTCATTTTAGTATATCGGATACCAAAGTTCAAGATAAAGTATCAGGGCAGCCTGGTCCGTCCCCTTTAAGTCTTACCAGAAAAATCCTCTTGCATTACTATAAATTTGAACAACTAAGCCAGACTGCCCCGGTCAGACTCCTTCAGTTGGTTTTTTCAAGCTCCCTCAACTGTTTCGTCAGCCTCCGGAACTCCTCTTCCAGCGCTTCCTTGTCTGACGTCTGCAGCGATAGCTTTGTGACCACCTCTGTTATCCTCATCTGCAGCAATGTTTTTTCAAGTTCCCTGTTCCTGGCTTCATCAGCGATCTTTATGCTTTCCTCGTATTCATCCGGGCCACCTTCAAAAGTCCTGACGGTCAGTCCGCCAGTCACCAGCAGCCTGTCCGCTACGGCACGGACAAATGCCCTGTCATGTGAAACGAACAGGACCGTCCCCTCATAATCTTTAAGGACGCCCTCCAGCGCTTCTATAGACTGCATGTCAAGATAGTTGGTGGGCTCGTCCAGCAGCAGGACATTGGCTTTCGATACAAAAAGCTTTGCAAATGAAACCTTTATTTTTTCCCCTCCACTAAGCACAGCAACTTTTTTGAAAACATCATCGCCCGGCAGCAGCAGCCGCGCCAGTATCGTCCTTGCAGTCGTCTCATTCTGCACACTGTCCTTCATGACATTTTCAAGAACGGTCTTACCAGGGTCGAGGTTTTCGAAGGTCTGCCTGAAGTACGCCAACCTGGCTTTGGGTACGATGCTGATACACCTTGCAGCACTCATGACGGCTTCATCAAATGGCTGCGTACCCCTTATCATATCGCATCCGGCTGCATATATCAGGTTGAGCAGGGTCGTCTTACCGGTGCCGTTTTCTCCCCACAGCGCTGTCTTCAGCCCATTGGCGATCCTGAAGCCGGCATTTTTGAATACAGGCACATTTCCGTAACTGAAGCTCAGCCTGTCGGCACTGATGACGATTTTATTCTCCGGCGGATCAGTCAGTGAGAAATCCAGCCTGATCGAGGGCTGTTCCTTCGGCTTCTCCTTCACCTCCAGCTTTTCAAGCCTCGTTAACAGGCTGTTGGCCGCATTATGCAGCTTTTCCTGGCTTTCGGAAGCCTGGCGCTTATGGAGCCTTGCCTCGGAATTGCCCATCCTGGAAGGGGCCCTGCGGACTTTCCCCGCTCTTCTCTTTCTGTTGGATATGGCCTGTTCAAGGGCCGTTTTTTCCGCCACATACTTCTCATACTCGGCGGCAGCCCTCTCCTTCTCCGCCTCACACTGCTCCCTGTAAAACGAATAGTTGCCGTTGAAGATACGGATGCCCCCGTCCTTAACCTCCCATATCCTGTTGCAGAGTGCATCGAGCAGACTGCGGTCATGGCTTATCATTACGAAGGATTCAACTTTCTCAAGCTTTTGCCTGAACAGTTCGATCCCTTTGTAATCAAGATTGGAGGTCGGCTCGTCGGCAAACAGCAGCACATTATCCCTGCTGAAGGCTCCTGCGATTTTGAGCCTTGTCTCTTCTCCGCCGCTCAGCGCGGGCCTGTCAAGTTTTCCGCCGATCTCAAATTCGCCAAGAAGTTTCATGGCCGCACCGAAGGCTTCCGCCTGCAACTGGCGGATATCGTTCTCCTCCATGCCGAACTGCCTGATATATCCAACCTCGCAATACCGCCTGACAAAGCCTTCATCCGGCTCCAAACCGCCATACAGTATATCCAGCAGCGTAGACTTTCCTGAACCGTTCAGCCCGGTAACACCGATACGGTCGCCGGAATAGATCTTCAGCTCATCAAACCCGATGATGAGCCTGTCTCCATAATACTTTCTGATATTGGCTGCTTCCAGCAACAGCAAAAAAGATCTCCCCTTTCACCCGGTCAATGCGGGAAAGACCCTTTACCACTTCGCCAGTCTATAACAGTCCGTCAGACGATTCGTCCTGCCCTGAAAAACAGATAGCATGCAGGAGGCAAAACAATCAGATAAAGCGATACAACTGTATCAACAGAAACCAACAAAGACAGCAAGGCCTATAATAAGCCAATCCGGCACCAACCGGGGCAACTATGCCCAGTCATATTCAAACAACTCATTTTGCCGGATCAGCAAATCCTCATTCCGTAATACCTTGCCCTTTCGAGAAAATTTTTGAATGATTGGGTATATTCTACCCGTATCACATTTTAACCGGTATCTTCATTATCGTCAATACCGCAACCGCATCAGTCTCCCGATACTTCCTGCTGTTTGACAGGTTTTAATACCTTTCCGTAATAATCGGTCTCAAGTATCCTTGCAGAGTACTTGAACTTGTCAGCAACGATCCTGCTGATCTTCTTCACATACTCATCGTCTTTTTCAGTGCCATCTGTAAATGTCACCTTGTTTTTGGTGGAGTCATACATAGCCCGGTCTGTGATCCAGCTCCTGTTTGAAAATATGACCAGTGGCGGTGCAGATGAAAGGATATCCTCTCCCATCAGCAGCCTGGAATCATATTCGAGTCCAAACAGGTTGGAAATGGTCGGGATTATATCCAGACTCTCACATGGTTTATCCACGATGACAGGATCCATGCCTTTCTTGTAGATAATAAGGTGGTTTTTATAAAGCTCGAAATTGGGTTCCACTTCGTGTCCTGCCAGTTCATCTATATTCTCCTTCGGCAGCCCATAGGGATAGTGGTCGGCACTCAGCACAATAACAGTGTTCTCAGCGATACCTGCTGCCTCCAGCCTGTCCATCAGCGCCTTCATTGCGAATTCCAGTTCGAGATTGCATGCGATGTATGCCTTTGAAGCATCAGAGTACGGCAGATGCTCCACATACTCCCTGTTTTTGCTGGCCATCTGATTTCCATAAAAATTGTAGTTCATATGTCCGCTCACGGTCATGTAATATGCGTGGAACGGCTGGTGATCTATATATTCATCGACTGTGACTTCGATCATCTCAAGGTCCGATTCAGGCCAGCTCTTCCTGACCTCAAGACCGTTCCCCACTCCCTTGTAATCATATCCCAGGTTGGGATGGGATACGTCCCTCTTGTAATAAGTATAAGTATGATTGTGGTACGCCTTGGTCAGGTAGCCCAGGTTCCTGAGCTGGTTTCCCATGGCAAACGGCATATAGTTGCTGCCTGACCTGGCCATGCTCCAGACTCCGCCCTTGGGGATGAGTCCCGTACATGCAACATACTCACCATCGGATGTACTTACCCACCATACAGGTGTGTAAAAGTTCTTAAACACGAAGCCTTCATTTATCATCCTGTACAATGTCGGTGTCAGCTCCGGACTCACCGCATATGGTGAAAAGCCCTCCGCAGTGAACATGATCAGATTGCAGCCCCTGAACATTCCTGTATATTCATTAGTCGGTGTCGGTTCAACAGAAGAGAAATATTTGTGCATCGGATACAGAGGATCATCCTGTCCTGAAGCCATCAGCGCTTCAAAATCAATGTCCATAACATTGTATGGTTTCATCGGCTCTGTGGCTTCTTCCGGATCTGCCTGTCCAATATCGGTGCCCGCCTCCGGCACATTATCCGGGCCGGCAGGATCATCCTGCCCCTCTGTTGTCCCGTCGGGCATCCCGTCAGTCGGCATCGGGCCGTCGACATCCTCATAGGATCCGTTATCCTCTGTCCCGGGATCATCTGCCTCTGCATAGAATCTGTCCAGCATAGCCTCCTGCAGTGCTCCTGCTACCAGTCTTTCAACGTCCAGGCGCATGGTTGTGAACACACCCAGATTATAAACCGAAAGCTCAGGAGAAAATGCCTCGAAATACAATGTGTTCGGAGAAGCCGGACCGTCACCGGTAAGAGTCACACATGCTATTGAACCGGAATAGCTCATTACGCAAAAAGCCAATACCAGGCTCAGTTCCAGAGGCTTCCTTTCACGGAAAGTGATTCTTTCCCTGTACAGTAACAGAAGCACTGCCGGAACAAACAGCAGCAGGACAGCCACAATGTTCTTCAGGATAGCCTCAACGGCGATATCCCAGAATTGCATGGCATCACCGGCTCCTCCTATGGATATCAGTGAAAGCGGAGTCCGGAAAATGCAGTAATATATCAACTGCACACCATATATGAGCGTTATGAGGAAGGCAGCCACTATGGATATTATCTTTGCCTTCTTCACCGGGAAAGCACTGATGATGATGTAGATGGCAGTTCCGGCAGAAAGCGCAAAAATGACTGCAAAGAAATAGCCTGAAGACAGTTCCCTGAACAGCCACAATCTGTATACAGTCTCAAGATATATGATTAGCAGCACGAAAAAGCACAACATCCAATGGTCCGAAATGACTCTGCATATGCTTTTGAACCCTCTGGAAGCTCTTATTCTTTTTACTCTTTCATCATTTTCCAAAAAATTCGTGACGGTCCCGAGCGGTCCTGAAATATGCTTTGCTATACGCTCAGTCAGTTTCGAAAACATTTCGCCGGGCTTAACATCTTTTATCCTGAATGCCATTACAATAACATCTTCTTTCTGCGGTGCAATATTTCGTATATATTCCGGCCATACCTCGCCGGCTTTATGATATCAAAAATATATTTTACCAGTTTTATTCGACAACAGCAATAAATGAAGGCAAAACATCGCGGTAAAATACATCGCTGTTGACATAACACATACATATATACGAAATTGTGCCCAAAGAGTTTCATATACATACAAAACCAATGTTTCCAGCATAGCTGCTAACTGACACCATATTTTCAAAATAAGTCCCGGTCATTGCAGCACCGGTGCTGGATGCAGCTTATCCGGTCCTATTAAAATCCAATGTGAAAACAATGGAATAAAAGTGATATAATACATAGTGACAACATAACAGGGAGTAATCAAAATGTCCGGAATCATAGATATCCATGCCCATATCTTTCCCGACAGGATCGCAGAGAAAGCCGTCGCTTCCATCGGCAGATACTATGGGGTGAAAATGAGACACAGCGGTACTGTGGCAAATTTGCTCAGGAGCGGAAGCAATATAAATGTCAGCAAATATGTGGTGCACTCTTCGGCCACAGTAGTTGAGCAGGTCAAGTCAATAAATGACTATATTGCCCAGATACAGGCAAACCACCCTGAACTGGTAGGGTTCGCAACACTCCATCCCGGTCTGAAGGATATAGCTGCCGAAACAGAAAGGATAATCCGCCTGGGACTGAAGGGTATAAAACTGCATCCCGAATTCCAGCACTTCTCCATCGATGATGATGACATGATGCCTATCTATGAAGCAGCAGAAGGCAGACTGCCTGTCCTGATGCATATGGGCGATGAGAACGTGGACTCCTCGAGCCCCGTAAGACTTGCCCGGGTACTTGACAGATTCCCGGACCTGGTCGTCATAGCAGCCCACTTCGGAGGATACCGGATGTGGGATCTCTCATGTGAATACCTTATAGGAAGGAACGTGTATCTGGACACTTCAAGCACACTGGCCTTTATCAGCCCGGAGCGCGCTGCCGATATGATCAGAAAGCATGGTCCCGAAAAAATACTATTTGGCTCCGACTTCCCGATGTGGGATCACAGGGAAGAACTGGACAGGTT
>DGEE01000078.1:16331-18098 GCA_002385815.1 Hungateiclostridiaceae bacterium UBA3934 | reverse complement strand
ACTGGCGAGGCTGGAAGCGGCGGCATCTGAAGTTATAGATGCAAAGGGATGCCATGTTTTGCCGGGATTCGTGGATGCACATTGCCATGTGGGCATGTGGGAGGATTCCGTCGGATTCGAAGGCGATGACGGAAATGAGACATCAGACCCTGTCATGCCTCATTTGCGTGCGATCGATGCGATCTATCATGCGGACCGGGCCTTTGTTGAGGCAAGAGAGAACGGTGTCACTACCGTTGTCACGGGACCAGGCAGTGCAAATGTGATCGGTGGGCAGTTCGCCGCACTGAAAACGTATGGCCGCAGAGTCGAGGATATGATGATAAAGGAACCTGTAGCCATGAAGGTGGCATTCGGAGAGAACCCCAAGACGGCATATCACGATAAACGGCAGGCGCCTATGACGAGGATGGCTACAGCCGCACTGCTCAGGGAGAATCTGATAAAAGCGGCTGAGTACAAAGAATTGAAGGAAGAATATGAGGCTGATAAGGAGAACTGTGACAAGCCGGACTATGATATGAAAATGGAAGCACTGCTTAAGGTGCTCAAAGGCGAGATCCCGCTCAAGGCCCATGCACACAGGGCTGATGATATTCTGACTGCGATAAGGATAGCGAAGGAATTCGGGCTTGCCATCACGATAGAGCATTGCACCGAAGGTTACCTGATCACCGATATTTTGCGTGAGGAGAATGTCAGTGTGATCACAGGTCCTTTTCTGACGGACCGGTCAAAAATAGAACTCAGGAATCAGAGTGCAAAGGCACCGGGCATATTATCAAAAGCGGGCATTAAAACTGCAATCATGACAGACCACCCGTGTACGCCTGTGCAGTACCTTTCACTGTGTGCTGCCGTCGCAGTTAAGGAAGGCATGGATGAGACTGAAGCACTCAGGGCGATCACGATAAATGCTGCAGAAATAGCCGGGATAGATGACCGGGTGGGGAGTCTTGAAGTGGGCAAGGATGCTGACATCATAATCATTGACGGGCATCCGCTGGAACTCAGGTCCAGGGTGCTTTACACTATAATAAATGGTCAGGTGGTAAAAAGAGTATGATGAAATTCCGGACCGATTCTGCGGATGATACGGCAGAATTGGGGCGAAAGCTGGGCAGTATGCTCCAAAGAGGTGACAATGTATGCCTTATCGGTGATCTGGGATCAGGCAAGACCGCGTTTACCGGGGGTTTGGCAAAGGGTCTCGGGATCAGCGGATACATAACCAGTCCCACCTTCACAATAGTCAATGAGTATGAAGGGCGGCTCCCCTTATACCATTTTGACGTCTACAGGATAAGCGATGTGGATGAAATGCTCGATACAGGCTATTATGAATATATCGACGGGGACGGAGTGACCGTTATTGAATGGGCGGACCTCATAAAGGAAATACTTCCTTCTGAGCGTATTGAGGTTCATATTGAAAAGAATGATCAAGTCCGCTCCGACAGCAGGACTATCACGATACGATTCATCGGGGAAAGGACTGCTGAATACGAAAGGAGGCTTGCAGGTGAGAGCACTTGCGGTTGATACTTCCACAGCCACAGCAGGCATAGCGGTGGCCGATGAAAACGGCCTGCTTGCTGAATTCATGATTAAGGACATGAAAACCCATTCACAAAAGCTTGTCCCTATGCTGAAGGAACTGCTGGACAGTCTCAGGCTGGAACTGTCTGATATAGATGTATTGGCGGCTGTGACGGGTCCCGGGTCTTTTACCGGGCTGAGGATCGGTGTGACAACGATAAAGACCAT
>DGEE01000078.1:11975-16091 GCA_002385815.1 Hungateiclostridiaceae bacterium UBA3934 | reverse complement strand
TCGTGCCTGAGGGTACACTTGTGTGTCCGATCATGGATGCCAGGAACAATCAGGTCTACACCGCACTTTATAAGCCGCAGAATGAAGTCATGACCAATCTGTCAGGCTATATGGGGCTTCACATATCTGAACTGGTGAAACAGATCGAAGAGAAATATGAAGGGGCAGATGTCCTGTTTGCAGGCGACGGAGTGCTTCTGCACAGAGATTTCCTCAAAATAGAGCTGAGAGAGCGATGCAGCTTCATGCCTCTTTTCACACTCCAGCAGATGGCGGCACCCGCCGCACAGATGGCACTTACGCTGCATGCGGCAGGCGAGAGCATGGATTGCGATGAACTGGTGCCGTTTTACCTCAGACCTTCACAGGCTGAGAGGGAGTATGCAAGAAAGCAGGCACAGAAAAATCGGGAATGACGGAGGATGTCATCAGGGATGTTGGATGGCTTGAAGATCGTAAGAGCGCGCAAAGAGCACATAGATGACATAGCGGTAGTAGAAAATCTGAGTTTCAGGATACCCTGGTCCAGGCAATCGTTAACGGCTGAATTCATGCATAATGACAATGCCGTTTATTTCTGTGCCCTGATCGACGGAAAGGCTGTGGGTTATGCGGGCATGTGGCAGGTGTGTGATGAAGGACACATTACCAACATAGCGGTCCATCCCGAGTTCAGGTGTATCGGTATCGGAAGCGCCCTGGTCGAAGCATTGCTTAAAGAGGCTGAAAGCCGCGGATTGACAGCGCTTACGCTTGAGGTCAGGAAAAGCAATAGTCGTGCCAGGTCTATATATATGAAGTATGGGTTTGAAGATGGCGGCATGAGGAAGGCATATTATTCAGACAACAATGAGGATGCCATAATAATGTGGAAGCGGCTGAAGGTATAGAGACCCGGCGGTCACATAACTTGCCGCAGTCAGGGCTTCATCTCCAGAAGGTCACCTGTGGCAGTACCTGTCGAGGAAACAGTGCCTGAGGGCAATTCCAATACGCAGCATGCGTTTCTGACGATCCTGGATATTCTCCACGGTTTTATCCCTTCACAAATATGGACTATCCTGTTTTCCGGATCTATAAACAAGGCGTCGATGGGAAATCTCATGAAAAACATATGGATCGAATTACAGGGAGTAATGAGCATACCATGACCGGGCGGCAGCTCTTTTCTGAACTGGAGCCCTCTGAGCCTTGCGAAAAAGGTCGATGCGACTTCGCAATTGCTTGCGAGTACGGTATTGCGGGTCACATTCGTTACGTTCACAGCATCACCCCGGGGACGGTTCTCATTTTTGGAAAGGGACACTTCTCAAAATTTACCCTGTCCCCTGATATTATATCGGAAGTTATCCGGACTAAGGACAGGGACAATTCTCCGCCCACAACTTCTTCTGCTTTGGTGAGAAGAGTCCTATGTAAGCCTATCGACAGGGACATTTCTCCGCCCGTAACCTTTTCTGCTTTGCTGAGAAGTGTCCCCTGTCTTCTTGCAGACAAGAAACTCACTTTGTCGTATAATCATATATAGGCAAGGTGGTGAGAACCGATTGGAGCTGACCGATTACGATCTGATACAGAAGTGTCTTGCAGGGCAGCATGAGTATTTTGAAGAACTTGTGACACGATATAAAAAGTTGATATTCAGCGTCGTATATAATATGATCAATGACAAGGACGAGGTCAGCGACGTATCCCAGGAGGTCTTTATCAGGATCTACAAAGCCCTTGACAGGTATGATCCCAAATACAAGTTTTCCACCTGGGCGGTTCGTATTGCTACCAACCTCTGTCTTGACATATACAGAAAAAAGAAGGTGAATTCAACGCCGATAGAGGAGATCGAGGATTTCTCAGACGGCGTGGACACACCGGAGGAAAGCTATCTGAGGAAGGAACGGGCTGAAAGGTTGCGAAGGGCGATACAGGAGCTGCCCGAGAAATACAGGACACCGATAATACTGTTCCACCAGAACGGATTGTCGTATGAAGAAATGACCAGAGTGCTTGATCAGCCCATGACCATAATAAAAAACAGACTGTATCGCGCAAGGCTGATGCTCAGGGAAGCATTGATGCAGGAAAGAAAGGAGGAGGCGTTATGAACTGCGAAACATCGAAGGAGCTCATGATGAAATATTTCGACGGCGAAATGGACGAAGCCGGGGAAATACAGTTCAGAGAGCATCTGAAGGTCTGCAGGGACTGCAATGATGAATTCAGTTGCATGGAAGCCATATTCACAACGCTTGATGCGAAGGTGGAAATAGAGCCTCCGGAGGATTTTGAAGCCAGAGTCATGGAGAAAGTGGCATCCATCGAGCAACAGCGCAGAGAAAAGAGTTCGAAAAGGGTAGTATTGCTGTACAACTGCGCAACTCTCCTTTCCATTATCCTGCTGTTTATCTTTGTGGCTGATATGAAGCAGGTCAGTGTATTCAGCGCATTTGAAAGACTTGGTGAATACTTCGGGTCATTCTCGACTGTGACCGCCGCAGTATTCGGAGTTGTGAAGGATCTGGCGGGACTGCTTGTCAATGCACTTGCGGTGGTGGCAGATATCGCATTCTCCATCGTCAGATCATACTATTATGTGTTTATAGTGTTGATTCTTACGGTGCTGGCGATCCAGAGACTTATCCATTATGTCGGCACACGTACAGGGGAGGAAGCTGAATGAAAAAGCTGACGGCGCTCCTTATTGTTTTCATACTTCTGATGGCAGCAGCCACTCCGGTTTTTGCAGAAGGCATCCGTGTAAGCTCTGAAAGCGGCGACAGGATACAGATTTTTGAAGATGCAGAAGTCACCGGACCTGTCCAGGGGAATATCATAGTAGTCCTTGGAGATGTTGTAGTCAAAGACCGGGTAGGTGGTCATGTCATCACCGTATTCGGCGATTCGGAAATAGATGCTGAGGTAGCCGGGCAGGTGGTAACGGTATTTGGGAAAATGACACTGAGGGACGGAGCCAGGATCGCCAAAGATGTAATATCCATCGGCTCTGTTGAGAGGTCCGGAGGAGCTGTTATCCACGGCCGGGAAGTAAGGATACTCGGTGAGGCCATGAATCTGGACATCGATGCATTTCTATACCTCAGGCTTACCCTTCTGGTATTGTTCATGCTGGCCGTACTGCTGACGGGGCTGTTGACGATCCTGATATCCAAAGCTAAATACAGCATGATTTCCAAAAACCTGGAGAAGAATCCGGGAAGGAAACTGGTACTTGGCACACTGTCATTCATCGGAGCGACTTCACTGCTGGCGATACTGTTGCTGACGCTGATAGCCCCGATCCTGTATATCATATTGCTGATATTATCCACAATCCCGGCATGCATATATATCGGAAGGATGATCCTCAAGGCGTTCAGTCAGAAAAACAGCATTTACATTGAGTTCATTACGGGGCTGATTACTGCCACCCTGGTAAAGCTTATCGTTCTGCTGATAATCCCTCAGCAGAATATTTTACTGGCAACCATAGTGACAGGGCTGATCAATTTCATCATATATTCCTTCGGAATGGGTATATTGATGGAACTGCACTATCTGAGAAACAACAAGCCAAACGCAGAGAAGGAAACACAGGCGACAGAGAAATAAGGGCAACCGGGCGCAAGGTCCGGGGGGAGATATAAAAACGATGATGCAAAAGCAATGTGGACATTGCAGAAGACACAGACGTAGCGGCGAAGCGGACATGGCGGGGGACATGGTCGCGGCTGGATCCTGACAGCGGATCATAACGCAAAGGAGTCAGGGATGAAGATCAATTGAATACCGGTACTGATAAGATGGCTCAAGCTCAGGCTTGAGCCTTTTTTATCGGGAGGGACTTTTCTCAAAAAAGATAATGTGGTATATAGAAAATACATTTGGTATAATTGAGATGTGTCAGGCAGCTGAAGAAGTGCGTAAGATGTCCGACGGAGCAGGGCCTGCGGCAAGCGGACTTTCAGAGTACATCCGGCTATTATGGATTTCACTGTCCGGGTAGTTGCCTGAATATACGCAACGGAAGAGTAAAGCATAGTAAACGGAGGTAAAAATGATTTCAAAGGAAATTCTGATAAAGAACCCGCAGGGATTGCAGTCGAAGGCTGCAGCGATTTT
>DGEE01000078.1:0-11680 GCA_002385815.1 Hungateiclostridiaceae bacterium UBA3934 | reverse complement strand
GGCGATTCGGTCATATTGCTGACAGCAGAAGGCAGTGACGAAGCCGAAGCTGTTTCGGAACTGGAAAGTTACTTATTGTCAGATACAGGTGAGAATGTCTAGACATGTTCGATATTCAGCAAGAGCTTACAAAACTGCCCGATAAACCGGGCGTTTATATTATGAAGGACAAAAACGGCTCTGTCATATACGTCGGCAAGGCAAAGTCGCTGAAAAACAGAGTCAGGCAGTATTTTCAGGATTCTGCCGTCCATTCTCCCAAGGTGGAGGCAATGGTGGCAAAAATCGCGGAGTTCGAATATATCGTCACCGATACGGAGATCGAGGCACTCATCCTGGAGTGCAATCTGATCAAGGACATAAAGCCGCGGTATAATGTGCTGCTCAAGGACGATAAAACATATCCCTATATCAAGATAACAACAAACGAGGAATATCCGAGGATATATATGACGAGGCGGATCGACGATGACGGAGCCAGATATTTCGGCCCTTATCCCAATGTCCAATCAGTACGGGAAACAATAAACCTGATCCGGAAGATATTCCCGATACGTACGTGTAAACGCGTTCTGCCCAGAGATGCAGGCAAAAACAGGCCTTGTCTGTATTACCATATAAATCAGTGCCTGGGACCATGCTCAGGCCATGTGAGCAGGGAAGAGTACCAGGAGGTAGTGCGGGATGTCTGTTCATTTCTGGATGGGAAGCAGGATGCGATAATCAGAAGGCTGGAGATGCAGATGCAGGAAGCGGCCGAAAGACTGGACTTTGAGCAGGCAGCCGCCTTGAGGAACAAGCTGCTGAGCATCAGGCAAATTACCCAGGAGCAGAAGGTCTTCTCGGTGGCAGGTGCAGATCAGGATGTGGTCGGATTTGCAGCCAGCAAAACAGATACATGCATCCAGGTGTTTTTCGTAAGAGACGGTAAAGTGCTCGGAAGAAGGTATTTCATTATCGAGGGCAGCGGAGAGGCTGAACTGACGGAGACTGCGTCATCATTCCTCAAGCAGTTTTATGGAACAGCAGAAATGATACCGCCGGAAATCATTACAGGTGCCGATGTCGAGGACAAGGAGCTCATCGAAAACTGGCTCAGTACGAAAAGGGGTGCCAGGGTGTATGTGCGGGTACCCAAAAGAGGCGATAAAGTCCGCATGGTGGAAATGGTCGCAAAGAATGCAAGGATCGAACTGGAACGCTTCAATGAAGAAATGAGGAAAGCAGAAGGAGTGAAGGAAGCTCTGAAAGAACTTTCCGCGATGCTGGGACTCGACGGGACGCCCGGGAGGATCGAGGCTTATGACATATCAAATACAGGATCCTCTGAAATAACAGCATCAATGGTGGTATTCGAGGACGGGGCAGCGGCGAAAAAGGAATACAGGCGTTTCAGGATACGGTCTACCGATGTCCGGAACGACTATGCGAGTATGCAGGAGGTGCTGTACAGAAGACTGAAGCGTGCAGCAGTGGAAAGGGCTGAGGCGGCGGGGCATGATACCGATAAAAATAAGCAGGGCAGGTTCAGCAAGCTGCCCGATCTGATAATGGTGGACGGCGGTATCGGCCATGTAAATGCTGCAAAGCAGGTGCTGCAGGAACTGGGGATGGATATTCCCATATGCGGCATGGTCAAGGATGACAGGCACAGGACCCGCGGGCTGGTGGTGCCGGGGGATGAACTGGACCTGACCGGGAATCTCGCCGTTCTGAGACTGGTCACATCGATACAGGACGAGGCTCACAGGTTTGCACTGGAGTACAACAGGAAGCTGAGGTCAAAAAGGTACTCCCGGTCCATACTCGACGAAGTGGAGGGGATCGGGCCAAAGCGAAAGAAGGCGCTGCTTAAGCATTTCGGTTCAGTGTCCCGCATGAGGCAGGCGGGCGTGGACGATTTTCATGCAGTGGAGGGTATAAGCAGGGCAATGGCAGAAAAGCTGTATGATTTTTTCCGCTCGACAAGATGAGAGCAAAAAATGGAGAACTGTCCCCTGAAATTTCTGATGTCGGAAAACAGGGTGAGTTTTCCCGGCAGAATGGTGATAATTATAGGAAAATGCAGGACTGTCCCCTGATATAAAAAGTGGAGGATCATCTCCGGAGGAAAGGAATGGATTATGGCGCTGTTTGCGATATCAGATCTCCATCTGGCGCTGAGTGTCGCCAAGCCCATGGATGTGTTCGGGCCGAGATGGGCCAACTATATGGACAAGCTGAGGGAAAACTGGTGCTCCGCAGTCGGGGAGGACGATTATGTTGTCGTTCCCGGGGATATTTCGTGGGCTACTTATCTCGATCAGGTTTATGAGGACTTCAGGTTTATCCATGAACTGCCGGGGAAGAAAATAATATCGAAGGGGAATCATGATTATTGGTGGACTACCAGGAGCAAGATGGAAAGATACGTCAGCGAGAACGGGTTTTCTTCGATAAGCTTCATGCACAACAACAGCTTCAGCATCGAGGGCGTGACGATCTGCGGGACGAGAGGCTGGGAAATTCCAGGAGAAACCGGGTTCAGTGCCGAGGATGAACGAATATACCAGAGGGAGATTCAGAGACTTGAGCTTTCGCTGCAAAGAGGCAAGTCGGACATATCATCCAACCCTGCATTTGCGGATAATGTGATTGTCGCGGCACTGCATTATCCCCCGTATGACTCCAGGGGAGAGTATTCCGGTTTTATAGACATTATGAAGAAATATGATGTGCAACTCTGCATATATGGGCATTTACACGGGGATGCCTGCAGAGATGCCGTAGAAGGGATGCTCGACGGGATCATGTTCAGGCTGGTGGCAGCCGACCATCTGGGTTTTATGCCCCAACTGCTGTACGAGTGATTTAGGACATAAAAACTGTATATGTGCGGCAGCGGGCAATATTTCAACAAAAAAATGTTTTGTATTGGCTTTACGATAATATTTTGTTATAATGTATGGGATAATCGAGGGGGTATGCCTACCCCCGTAAGTTTTGTCGAATCAGGACAATCTTTAATGATGGGAGAATGAAATCAGATGCAAGTTAAAGTGGAAAATGCAGGTAAAAATGTCGTTCAACTCGAAATAGAAGTTGAGGCGGAAAAATTTGAACAGGGATTGCAGAAATCCTTTATCAAAAACGCAAAGAAGTTCAACATACCCGGCTTCAGAAGGGGCAAGGCACCAAGACACATGGTGGAGAAGTTCTACGGGGAACATGTGCTGTATGAGGACGCAATAAACGAAGTGTGTCCTGAGGCATATGAGCAGGCAATAGAAGAACACGACATAAACCCGGTGGACAGACCGGAAATAGATATAAAGCAGATAGGCAAAGGCCAGCCGCTGATATTCACGGCAACGGTCACAGTCAGACCTGACGTGGAACTGGGACAGTATAAAGGTGTAGAGATCGAGAAATCCACTGCCGTCGTTACCGATGAAGATGTGGAGAAGGAAATCGAACGGGCCCGCGAGAGGAATTCGAGACTGGTGACAGTCGAGGACAGGCCTGCGGCATCGGGCGACACCGTTACCATAGACTTCGAAGGATTCGTTGACGGAGAGGCCTTTGAAGGCGGAAAAGGTACTGACTACGAGTTGGTGCTCGGTTCCGGCACATTCATCCCCGGATTCGAGGATCAGCTGATCGGTGCAGCGAAGGGTGAGGAGAAGGAAGTCAATGTAACATTCCCTGAAGAGTACCACAGCAAGGAAATGGCAGGCAAGGCTGCAGTTTTCAAGGTGACCGTCAAAGAAATCAGGATCAGGGAACTGCCTGAACTGGACGACGAATTTGCAAAAGATGTCAGCGAATTCGATACGCTGGAGGAGTACAAGGCCGACCTGAGGAAGAAGCTCCTTGAAAAGGCAGAGCACAATGCGCGCCATGAAAACGAAGACAAAGTGATCGAAAAAGTAGTGGAGAATGCAACTGTGGACATTCCTCCGGTCATGATAGAAAGACACATAGACAACCTGGTGAATGATTTTGCGATGAGACTCATGTATCAGGGTCTCGACCTGGAGAAATACCTTGAAATATCAGGTATGGATATGAACGCCTTCAGGGAACAATTCAAAAAGCGGGCTGAACAGGAAGTCAAGACACAGCTGGTCATCGACAAGATCAGCAAGGTCGAGGCAATCGTTCCGACAGATGAGGACACTGACGGCGAAATAAGAAGAATAGCTGAAAATTACAGGCAGAGCGAGGAAGAATTCAGGCAACATTTAAAGCCGGATGATATAGAATATATCAGAAGCACGTTGGTTGCCAGAAAGACAGTTGAATTCCTGCTTGAAAATGCAAAGCTGAAATGAATATACAGTTTATTTTATGATTTTAGTGGGAAACAATATAGAAGCTCAACTATTTCAGAGTGCTGAAATATTGGGCAGGGAAATATCAGGAGGAAAGTTATGAGTTTAGTACCGATTGTTGTTGAACAGACCAACAGAGGAGAGCGTTCCTACGACATCTTCTCCATGTTGCTGAAGGAAAGGATCATAATGCTCAGCGATGAGGTCAACAACGTAACCGCAAGCCTGGTAGTGGCTCAGTTGCTGTATCTTGATTCGGTAGACCCTGACAAGGATATCCAGTTGTACATCAACAGCCCTGGAGGTTCGATAACAGCGGGATTTGCGATATATGACACGATGCAGCATGTCAAGGCCGATATCCAGACCATATGTGTCGGCATGGCAGCAAGCATGGGAGCTTTTCTGCTGGCGGCCGGTACAAAGGGCAAAAGATTTGCACTCCCCAACAGTGAGATAATGATCCACCAGCCACTTGGAGGGACACAGGGCCAGGCAACGGATATAAAGATCCGTACAGAGTGGCTTTTGAAGCTCAAAGGCAGGCTCAACAGCATACTGAGTGAAAACACAGGACAGCCTCTTGAGAAGATCGAAAGAGACACTGAAAGGGATTTCTTCATGTCGGCAGAAGAAGCAAAGTTGTACGGCATAGTGGACGAGGTAATGATCAGAAAGAAGTAGATGGGGTGGAGTAATGTCCAGATATGATGAGAAGAAGCAGTTGAAATGTTCCTTCTGCGGCAAAACTCAGGAACAGGTCAAAAGGTTGGTCGCAGGCCCCGGGGTATATATTTGTGATGAATGTATCGAGCTGTGCTCTGAGATCATCGAGGAAGAATTCGATGATATGAGGGCAGATGCAGAGGTCAGCAATATACCCAAGCCGAAAGAAATAAAAGCGATACTGGATCAGTATGTCATTGGCCAGGAGTCGGCAAAGAAGTCTCTGGCCGTGGCAGTGTACAACCATTACAAGAGGATCAACGCAGATGTCAGGTCCGGTGACGTCGAGATACAGAAAAGTAATATAGTGATGATCGGACCGACAGGTAGCGGGAAGACTCTGCTGGCACAGACGCTGGCCAGGCTGCTGAACGTACCCTTTGCCATAGCCGATGCTACTTCATTGACAGAAGCGGGCTATGTGGGTGAGGACGTTGAAAACATACTGCTGAAGCTCATCCAGGCTGCCGACTACGACATCGAGCGTGCAGAAAAGGGAATCATTTATATCGATGAGATAGACAAGATAGCCAGGAAGTCTGAGAATCCTTCGATCACAAGGGATGTCAGCGGAGAAGGCGTGCAGCAGGCGCTTCTCAAGATACTCGAAGGCACGACGGCATCAGTGCCACCGCAGGGAGGCAGGAAGCATCCGCATCAGGAGTTCATCCAGATCGACACTACAAACATCCTGTTCATCTGTGGAGGAGCTTTTGACGGCATAGACAAGATCATAAAAAACAGGATAGGGACCAGGGCCATAGGCTTTGGTGCGAAGATAGAGAGCAAACGGGAGGAAGATATCGGCAAGATACTGGCTCAGATACTGCCTCAGGATCTGCTCAAATATGGACTTATACCCGAATTTGTCGGCAGACTGCCGGTGATCGTCACATTGTCGCCTCTTGACAGGGGGGCACTGGTCAAGATCCTGACCGAGCCCAAGAATGCTCTTGTAAAGCAGTACCAGAAGCTGTTTGAGCTGGACGATACACTGCTGGAATTCGAACCGGATGCCCTTGAAGCGATAGCTGACAAGGCTCTGGCCAGAGATACCGGAGCGAGAGGGCTCAGGGCCATCATAGAGGAGATAATGCTGGATGTCATGTATGACATACCCTCATCCAATAATATTGAAAAATGCATCGTTACAAAGGATACCGTGGAAAACAGGACGCAACCGACTTTGATAATAAATGAGAACAGGAAACCCATCAAGAAATCAACGGGCAAGAAATCAAGAGTAAAGAAGGAAAGCGCATCCTGAGAGGTCAGCTCCACAGGACAGGACACAGGAAATCACCGACGGGTACGGCTTTGAAGAAGCCATGCCCGTTTTTTGATGCCCTGAAACGTGGATAAATTTATCCTTAATGTCAATACTATTTTAGAAACAAACACTTATGATGCGGCAATATCCGAGGAGGAGATGGAATGCTGACCAGTACCTTTCTGATAATACAATTTTTCTTTTCAGTTATAATTGGCATTTACTTTCTGAACCTGCTCAAATCGCAGCAGGGCAACAAAAGTGCCATTGAGAAAGAATCCCGGAAGGAATTGGAGAAGCTGCGCCGACTGAAGGAAATAAAGCTGACGGAACCCTTATCTGAAAAAACCAGACCGGCTTCGATAACAGATATAATCGGCCAGGAGCAGGGTTTGAAGGCTCTCCGGGCCGCACTCTGCGGACCTAATCCGCAGCATGTCATCATTTACGGTCCCCCGGGAGTCGGGAAGACCGCTGCGGCAAGAGTCATACTCGAAGAGGCAAAGCAGATGCTTATATCTCCTTTCAGGAGAGAATCCAAATTCGTCGAGGTAGACGCAACGATACTGAGGTTTGATGAGCGCGGTATTGCCGATCCTCTGATCGGTTCCGTACACGACCCGATCTACCAGGGTGCAGGTGCATACGGTGTAGCCGGTATCCCTCAGCCTAAACCGGGTGCCGTGACCAAAGCACACGGGGGCATACTGTTCATCGACGAGATCGGTGAGCTGCATCCCATACAAATGAACAAGCTGCTGAAAGTGCTGGAGGACCGTAAGGTGATGCTCGAAAGCGCATATTACAGCACTGAAGACACCAATATCCCGGCACATATACATGAGATATTCCAGAAGGGGCTGCCGGCCGATTTCAGACTTGTCGGAGCCACGACCAGGACGGCAGAGGAGCTGCCGCCGGCTCTTCGCTCAAGATGTGTCGAAATATATTTCAGACCTCTCACAGCCGATGAAATAGCTGTAATAGCCAGTAATGCGGCAAAAAGGGGTGGTTTCAGGATGGAAGAGGGCTGCGCTGAGTTGATTGCGAAATATGCGCAGAATGGAAGAGATGCGGTCAACATAATCCAGATAGCCGGAGGAGTGATACACGTTGAGGAGCGCAGCACCATCACCAGGAAGGACATCGAATGGGTAGTTGAATTCGGACATTACAGTCCCAGGATCGAAAAGAAGGTATCGGCACAGGAGAAGCAGGTGGGATGCATCAACGGGCTTGCTGTTTTCGGCAATGCCACCGGTGTCGTCATCGACATAGAAGTCACAGCAATGAAGGTCCAGTCCGGCAAGGGTGCCATCAAGGTCACCGGCATAGTCGAAGAGGAAGAAATGGACGGCAGAGGCCATAAGCTGAAAAGGATCAGCTCGGCAAAGTCTTCTGTTGAAAATGTGTTGACTGTTCTGAAAAAGTTCCTGAATGTGGACGCGAGAGAATATGACATACATCTCAACTTCCCTGGCGGGATACCTATAGATGGACCATCGGCAGGTATAGCGATAGCCGCCGCGATATATTCAGCGATCTTCAATCTGCCTGTGAGCAGCGATATAGCACTAACCGGCGAGATATCCATAAGGGGCAAGGTGAAGCCTGTTGGCGGAGTGGCTGCCAAGGTGGAAGCTGCAAGGCAGGCAGGCATCAACACGGTCCTGATACCCAGGGAAAACTGGCAGGAAACATTTGAAAATATCGGGATCGAAGTGTTGCCCGTCGATGATATCACAGAAGTCATCAGGCATATATTCCATCCGGGCGAACTGCAGCAGGACGGGGAAATACCGGTACAAAAACCGGCGGTGTCTGTCTTTGCCGCTTCCCCCGCCATAGAAAAAAGTTTTTGATGAAACACAGACATAAAACCGGATCCCAGGTATATATCTGTAGGGAGATAAACAATGCTGCCGCAGTCGCAGTTTTTTGTATACTCGCGTCCTGTAATGTGTTATCCTGAGAGGGATAGTTCTTCTTTTGCACGCAGGTGTAATAAACTGGCATTCGGGGGGAATCAAAATGAGTTTGCTGGAAGCGATTATTTACGGCATCTTGCAGGGGCTGGGCGAATTTTTACCGATATCGAGCACAGCGCACATAACGCTGGCACCGTGGTTTTTCGGCTGGAAGGATCCCGGCCTGGCATTTGACATAGCACTGCATTTGGGTACTCTGGCAGCGGTGATCATATTCTTCTGGAAAGACTGGATCAATCTCATCAGGGCTGGCCTGACCGATGTGAAATCACCGGAGGGTAAGCTGTTTTGGTACATAGTACTGGCTTGTGTACCAGGAGGGGTACTCGGACTGATTTTCGAGGAGCATGTGGAGACCACCTTCAGGAATCCCCTGCTGATCGGCATTATGCTCGCAGTAATGGGTATCGTGATTTATGTCGCCGACAGATTTTCACGCTCCGAGGTCGAGCTCATGGATATCGGCCCCAAAAGGAGCTTTCTGATAGGGGTTTCGCAGGCGCTGGCCATGATACCGGGCGTATCGCGTTCAGGCATAACCATGGCTGCAGGCCGGGCAATGAAGATAAAAAGAGAGGACGCGGCCAGGTTTACATTTTTGCTTTCCACACCCTTTATATTCCTGAGTGGCGTTTATAAGGCCAAAGATCTTATCAGTGTTCCCGTGGACGCCTTTCCGTTCATGGTAGCCATACTGACATCGGCAGTCGTGGGCCTGTTCAGTATAAAATTCCTTCTCGAGTATCTGAGAAGAAAAGGCTTTGGCATTTTTGCCGTCTACAGGCTCGTACTCGGGGCCATAGTCATAGCCACTGCTCTGCTGAGATGATGCATACCTGATAGAATGAGGTCCCGTGCATGCGAAACATATTGACCTGCAATATAGGACTAAAGTCTCATATTGCAGGGACTATTTACCTAATGCAACAGGGAACAAGGGACTATTTAACTACTGCCCGCAGCCTGCTATAATCAAAGTGGACATTAGCGTTTTCCCTTATTTGTGCATGGAGTCACAGCTCCGTGCTTCTTTTTGCATATCCTTGAAAAACCCGCCTTGTAAATAGGGTTCATTTGGGATATCATACATATTGTATATCTGCTTATACGAAATCTGTATAAATGAAGGTGTTCCAATTGGTTGACGTAAATACGGAAGACATCCTCATACTGGCTCTGGAAACGAGCTGTGATGAGACCTCTGCTGCCGTTGTTGAGAACGGGAGAAGGGTCAGATCCAACATAATCTCATCGCAGATCGATATCCATAAAAAATTCGGGGGAGTAGTGCCCGAAATAGCATCACGCAAGCATGTGGAGCTTATTTTGCCTGTGGTCGGGCAGGCGCTTGAGGAGGCTTCTGTCACCCTGGATCAGATAGATGTGATAGCAGTGACATACGGCCCCGGGCTTGCCGGAGCTCTGCTGGTCGGGCTGTCAGCCGCCAAGGCACTGGCTTTTGCCACAGGAAAGCCATTGGTGGGCGTCCATCATATCGAGGGACATATCGCTGCAAACTACCTGGAGCACGAAAAGCTGGAACCTCCCTTCATATGCCTGGTCGTATCCGGTGGTCACAGCCATATCGTATATGTTGCGGATTACAATGATTTTGAGATAATGGGTCAGACACGTGACGATGCAGCCGGTGAGGCATTCGACAAGACGGCACGCGCCCTGGGGCTTGGATATCCGGGGGGACCGCTCATAGATGTACAGGCCGGGACAGGAAACAGCTTTGCTGTCGATTTTCCCAGGGTATACTTCAGCGATGGTTCGCTGGATTTCAGCTTCAGCGGGCTGAAAACCGCTGTGCTGAACTACCTGAACAGCAATGCCCAGAAGGGCACAGAAATAAGTATCCCTGATGTATGTGCCAGCTTCCAGCAGGCAGTCGTGGACGTACTTGTGCACAATACCATACGTGCGGCTGAACAAAAGGGCGTAAAGCAGATAGCGCTGGCCGGTGGCGTTGCGGCGAATTCACAGCTCAGAAGCAGTATGAAGAAAGCAGCAGCAGAAATCGGCGCGGAAATGTTTTATCCCAGACCTGTGTTTTGCACCGATAATGCGGCGATGATCGGAGCAGCTGCTTATTATGGATATAAAGCAGGAAAAATATCAGGACTTGATCTGAATGCCATTCCCGGGCTTAAACTGGGCTCTGCCTGTGGATAACTTTTATTTTTCCACATTTTACAATACCATTTTCGCATTTGAATAATCAGCGGAGAATTATGGAATAAAACGACAATTGGCAGAAAATGTCGGAAGTGGTTTTGTTCCTCCCGGATCCGGAATGTACTTGTAAAAGTACATTCGACGCTGGATTGCGGGCTAAGTGGCATGAGAACAGAGTTGCAGAAATCTGCGGATAATTGTGAAAACTTGCCTGTGAATTATGTGGAAATTGCTCAGAAACCGCGTAAAATGTAGTAATTCCTTGTGTGGATAACAATGTGGATTGTGTGGATTACAGGTGTCAGAATTTGAAAACATGGAGGGACAAGTTTAATAAAAAACTACTCATTATTGGAATATTTGAAGTAATTTTCTAGCACTTTTTTCACATAGTTCTGAGTTTCTGCATAGGGTGGTATGCCATTGTATCTCGCAACAGCTCCCGGACCTGCATTATATGCTGCCAGTGCCAGCCTGAGATCTCCGTCGAATGCTACAAGCTGATCCCTCAGATACCTGGTTCCGCCGTCGATATTTTCCTCGATGTCAAAGGGATTTACGACTCCAAGCGCGTCGGCTGTACCCGGCATCAGCTGCATCAGCCCCTGGGCCCCTGCCCTTGAGACAGCGTATGGATTGTAGTTTGACTCCTGTTTGATGACAGCTCTGATCAGGTTGGCATCCACGTGATATTTTCGCGAGCTCTCGATAATAGCCTTTTCTATTGCAGCATTTATATAGGTTTTTTCAAGGACATTGTTGGATTTGTAAGCGGCCAGAGCTTTCAGTGCTCTTTGGAGTGAATCCGGCAAGCCTGTGGTTTTTGTTGAAGAGGATATGCCCTGGTCGTCCGAACTGGCCGGATCCGCAGCCGTTGTGTCTGATGGGTCAGTGATCGTTTCGGCAACGTTTGCGGCTCCATCCACTGCATCGGACAGATACTTCTCGAAGGGCACACTGTATGATGAGCCCCTGATTTTGACAGGTACCCTGCTTTGGATCTCGTTCAGCTTTTGTTGAAATATATCTGATATTTTCGGTATCAAGGGAATACCTCCATTATAAATCCATTTTACCATAATCGACAGCAGTAATAAAGCAGAAAGCGCAATAATGCGGGACTGCTGCCGGTCACTGCAACAGCTGTGTTTCTGCGGGCGGGAAGGCTGTCCTGCAATAAACCGCGCCCGACCGGCAAATGC
>DGEE01000015.1:4230-4411 GCA_002385815.1 Hungateiclostridiaceae bacterium UBA3934 | reverse complement strand
GATACTTGCGCTCTATATCTCCACTAAAATAATCGATGTGATACTGGAGGGCATGAATTTTGCCAAATCTGTATTCATAATCTCAGAACATGCCCACACCATAGCACAGGACATAATGAGGGAACTGGACAGAGGAGTGACTGCTTTCAAGGGAGTGGGCATGTATTCCAATACAGACAAG
>DGEE01000015.1:0-3960 GCA_002385815.1 Hungateiclostridiaceae bacterium UBA3934 | reverse complement strand
TGGACAAGGATGTGGTGTTAATATAATATTTGAATCGAATAGAATATAATCTTCAGGGCAGGGTGTAATTCCCGACCGGCGGTGATACGGCAGATGCCGTTAGCCCGCGAGCGAAAGCTGATCCGGTGTGATTCCGGAGCCGACAGTACAGTCTGGATGGGAGAAGATAGATTATCAGATTACATGTCCCTGGGATTATATTCCAGGGATTTTTGTTTTGCATTATAGTGCGCGCTATAAAACCATTTATTTTTGAGGAGGTCATGTCCAATGAATATCAATGTAAAAAAATGGCGACAATCGCAGTGCTCTCAGCGTTATCCATCGTATTCATGCTACTTATAAGATTCCCCATACTGCCGGCAGCACCCTATCTGATCTATGAACCGGCAGATGTCCCGGTATTAATAGGCGGATTTCTGTTCGGTCCCCTGGCCGGCATTATCATAACCCTCATCGTTTCCGTTATCCAGGCCTTTGCTTTCAGTACAGACGGCTGGGTGGGACTGCTTATGCATGTTGTTGCCACCGGTGCACTGGTTGTCACTTCAAGTCTGATATATAAAAAATGCCACAAACTGTCCGGAGCTGTCATTGCCCTTGTAGCAGGCACCCTGGCTATGACACTGGTGATGATACCCGTCAACCTGATCATACAGCCGAATTTTTACGGGGTCCCGGTCGAGGTGGTCAAGAGCCTGCTGGTCCCGGCGATAATACCGTTCAACCTCATCAAGGCTGGCATCAATTCACTGCTGACGCTGCTTGTTTACAAGCGGATCAGCACTATCGTCAAAAAGTTGGTTTAAGATGGCGGACACCGAAAGCGCTCTCTGAAGCAAAGCGGCAACAGATCATTACGGCATATGGTAATATATTGACAATATTCCAGGCCTGTAATAGAATATAAGAAAAATGTTGCTATCATCTACAGTTTCTGCCAGACTCCCGGATCAATTATTGGAGGATTTATGAGATGGAAGTAAACAGGCATAAGATCCGTGATCTTATGAAGACCAGATGTGAAGGGAATTACAACCGCTTTGCAAGAGAGCTCGGTGTCGATCCCTCACACCTCTACAGATTTCTCAACACAGGTGTGGGCGGTGGCAAAAAGATCCTGATGTCTGTCATGAAGTACTGCAAGCTGAACGGATTGGATTTCGAAGATTATATCAGTATCTGACATTTTTCTGGTCTATATCTGACTCGGTGCGCAGGAAATGCGCATCCGGGCAGTTTTTCTGTCGCCGGGCAAAAGCGTGGGATTTCTATACGATGTGCTTTTGCGGTCTTTATCGTGTTGCCTGTTTTCTGCGGAATATGAGCCTTATGGACGCACGAGAGCTTTTTGCCTCAAGGATGGGTTTTATCCGTTGGAAGTGTTCTCTTTATTCCGGAATGGAGAGAATCCATACCTGTTTTTGACGAAATGTATTGACTGATACCTCGGAATATGCAAAATGCTCGATTTGCATTGCATATCTTGCTGAAGTGCCTTTTTTATTGACATATTTTGTAGTAAATTATAGAATAATTTTGTATTAATTCTAAGGAGGCGGCTATTTATGAATAAAGCGGAATTGATCAGCTCCATTGCTGCAAAATCAGGCTTGAACAAAAAGAACAGCGAGGCAGCGCTAAACGCTATCATTGCTTCTGTGGAAGAGAGTCTTGCAAAGGGTGACAAAGTCGTACTAGTTGGATTTGGTACATTCGAAGTAAGAGAAAGAGCTGCACGTAAAGGAAGAAATCCTCAGACGAAGAAAGAAATCATGATACCTGCATCAAAAGCTCCTGCCTTTAAGGCCGGCAAGGGTCTAAAGGATGCTGTGAACAAGAAATAGCAGTTTTTGCTGAAAAGGATGGGTATGGGCGGACATAGATCCCATATCCATCCTTTATCATTTTGAAGAGATTTAATACGCATCGATAATTATTAGCGGACATGCATTATGTGAAATCTGAAATAACACTGTCTGATGCCGTTGCGGGTAGTTAGCCATTGGGCTTACATCACGGTTTCTTGAAAATCAACAGGAACTCATGTACTTTATTCAGCCGGAAAACTGAAGGGTACCCCAGAGCCCTGAGGTTATTATAGTCCAGCCGCCTGTCCCAGATTATTATGTCGTCGAAAATGAAGCCGATATCCTCCATCTTTCTTGCAAGGTCAGAATGGAAAGGATAAAACCTGCTTCCCTTCCTGAGATCCATAACGTTGACGATGCAGTATTTGCCTTGCTTCAATACCTTATACACGCCCTGGAATATGAGGCCTAAAGCATCGATGAATTCATGATAATTATCTATAAGGCTCAAATCGCCATCTATATTGCCATAATTGCGGATTTCTTTATTGTCAGCAGTCCGCTTCTGATTCAGGATATTCCAGTATGGAGGGGAAGTAACACAGAAGTCTGCGGATTCAGGCGCAAGTATGTTTGGTATCTCCTGCGCACTTGCATTATGGATCTCGTAATCGTCTTCACCGAACAGGGATTGCTGCGACAGCCTGGTTTCAGCCAGCTCGACATATTCTCTGTTCGTCTCAAATCCGATGCCATGCCTTCCCATGTTTTTCGCAGCCAATAAAGTAGTGCCGCTTCCCATGAATGGGTCCAGAATAACCTTGTCATCGCTTGTGGTAAAGCATTGTATCAGTCTTGTGATCAGGGATTCCGGGAACATAGCCGGATGCTTCAAACTGCGCTCTTCGGCTGATTTACGTATATCACTCCATACACTGATGGAATACTTCGTCCATTGGGATCCGTTCAATTCATTGGCGCGCTTTCTCTTCCTGGCTACGTCACTCATGCGTTTTCTCCTTTTCCAATGCTCTTTATAATGCGCATATGCTTATTCTAACATAGGATCGGATCTTAGAAAAACTAAAAGAAAGGAAAGATCTATACAAAGAAAAAGCCGTGAGGCTTTTATGCATCTATACAGCTAAAGCTTACGGCTCTTATGGATGCTCACACAAATATGAGTGTACTCATATATTCTCATCTATGACCCACGAAACAAACCGTTCGATCAGCTTAAGCTGTTTATGATTGCACAGCTTGAGCCTTCTGTTGATTCTGTTCCGCAGATCTTCCTCGGCGTCCGAATATGAGATGTTTCCCAGAAGCAGATAATCCGGAGTCGTATCGATAGCTTCACAGATCTTGAGCAATGAATCGATACTCGGTATCGAATAACTGTTTTCTATATTGGATATAAAATTATTGCTGAGGCCCGTAGCTTCTGCCACATCTTCCTGTGTCAGGTTGAGCACTTTTCTGCGTTTTGCGATCCTTTTTCCGAGGGATCTGTAGTCTATACTCATCTATAACCACCCTGGTTTTACTGTATCATTTATAATTTTCTAACTTAACCAAGTATAAATGTAAAAATACACTTGTAGTTAGAATTTATGTAAGGTAAAATAAATAAGGTACACTTACGGATACAATTAATCCAATAAAAGGCTGGTGGAATGATGAATATTGGTATTTGTGACGATTTTCCCATCAATTGCGATATCATCGAAACACTTATCCGGCAATATGGTGAGGAAAACAATCACATATTCAACATTTTGACATTCAGCAGTGGAGAAGAGCTAATTGATGTGATCAGCAGAGAGAGTGTCAGCTTTAATCTTCTTTTCCTTGACTATTATATGAAAAAGCTCACAGGTCTTGAAACTGCAAAAAAGATCCGGCAACTAGAGCTTACAGGATCAAAACCTGCATGCGGCATTGTTTTTGTAACTGCGACAGATAATGCATATGAGTTAATGTCTGTACATCCGATACGAATCATACGCAAGCCGATAAGCCCGGAGATAATAAACTCAATACTCACCTGCGTCCTGTCTGAAAAAATGTAATTATAAAACAAACTCATTCCCTCCCCGACTCCGCAAACCCGCATGGTTGATGGGTGGGATAAAATGGATGAAAATAA
>DGEE01000020.1 GCA_002385815.1 Hungateiclostridiaceae bacterium UBA3934 | reverse complement strand
GCAGAAGAAGTATATTCAAAAAAATACCCGGCATATTGGCAAACATGCTGTGGAGCAAACTGCTCCGGAAAAGAACAAATAAGCATCGAAATGCTGGCAAAACTGATGATTTGCAGCAATAAGAAGGATTTTTGCAGACCGCATAGAATATTATTATATATACAGAGGACATACGGTAGTGTACAGACCGGCATCCGGCCGGCAAGAATAAAGTCCCGGGGACATATCCGCGGATTTGGGAGAGATACCGATGAAAAAAGGAAAAACATCAATAGGTATCGTGATTTTGCTCATAATATTCCTGTATTTTTCATATATCGCTGTAAATCAGCAAAAGATTATTTATGCCAAAAACCTGGAACTTAGCAGGTTAGAGGATAAAATTGCTGGCGAGCAGCTGATAAATGAGGAATTGAAAAAGCAGAGCGAAATGATCCAGAGTGATGAGTATGTTGAAAAAATTGCCCGGGAAAAATTGGGTATGGTGAAGAAAAACGAAAGGGTTTATGTTGATATAGGTAACTGACCAAACTTGTCTTTAAGCCCTCGAGCCCTCATAAATACAGGCTTGACGAAAGAATTTGCATGCTATATAATCGAATTGCTTATAATGTAGCGCAGCCGGTCATTTTAACGGCATTGACCGTTTTTTGAATTTAAGGAGGATTTTTTTCTGTATGCTTGTTGAGGTTGGTAGCATAGTTCAGGGTAAAGTCGCCGGGATAACCAATTTCGGAGCTTTTATCCAACTGCCTGATGGGAAGACTGGTTTGGTCCACATCTCTGAGATTGCCGAGGAATACGTCACGGACATAAAGAATCATCTGCAGGAAAATCAGCAGGTCAAAGTAAAAGTATTATCGATTGAAAATGGAAAGATCAGCTTGTCGATCAAAAAGGCAGTTGATCCGAAAGAAGCCCGCAGAGCGAGCAGAGTCCCTGCCGAAATAGATTGGGGCCGAAACAGCGGCGAAGACCTTTCATTTGAGGACCGGCTTGCAAAATTCATGAAGGACAGCGAAGAAAGAATACATGACCTCAAAAAGAACTTTGAGTCTAAGCGGGGAAGCAGCGGTTACCGCAGAACCACCCAGTATTTCTAGAAACATTTGTATCTCTGAGGCACTTGCTTTTTAGAAAAGCAGGTGTTATTATTATGTAGTTATTATACATGCCGAAGTGGCGGAACTGGCAGACGCACAGGACTTAAAATCCTGCGGCCCATAAAGCCGTACCGGTTCGATCCCGGTCTTCGGCACCAGGAATACAGGAGTTTTGGGATTGTACCGAAGCTCTTTTGTATGTGCAGAGGATATGGCTGGCACACATCCAGGCAGACACCTGGGCTGTTGTTACAAATTGCCTGAAAAAAAGTAGGCACAAAACTTGCATAAACCGCATTTCGGTGTTATACTATATAAGCGCGGTTGGGTAAGGGCTGCGGCAGCAGGCATCCAACAGCAGAATATACCGCGGGATGGAGCAGTACGGTAGCTCGTCGGGCTCATAACCCGAAGGTCGGGGGTTCAAATCCCTCTCCCGCAACCAATCAAAAAAGAAGCCTGGATCATTGAGATCCAGGCTTCTTTTGCTATTTTCCATGACAAAATGACATGCCTGTTCTGGCATCTCATTTTTATCGGTCTTTTATGCATTTGCGAAACTTATTGTATCTTATCGGCGTGCCTGGGATTCGAACCCATCGACAAGCAATATGAGGAAATCGACAATTTAACTGCAAACATCGCTGAAACAGAAAAATAAAATATGGAGAATGGCGCTTGATTTTATATCAAAGCTGTGGTATAAATATATCATTGATTTAGCACAGTGAAGTGACAATGTGATAAATCGGATAAAATGGTCAAAATTTTGTGAGGGGGAACTTGATATGAGAAAGACGATAAAGTCGATTTCACTGATTCTTGCACTGCTGATGCTGGCGGTGATACTTCCGGGGTGTTCATCTAAGAGCGATTCCGATTACAAGTACATAAAGGATAAGGGTACCCTGGTGATCGGTATCACACAATATCCGCCCATGAACTTCTATGATGAAAACGGCAAGCTTATCGGTTTTGACACCGAATTGGCCGAGGTCGTCTGTGAGAAGCTCGGATTGAAAGCTGAATTTATTGAGATCAACTGGGACTCCAAAGAAGTGGAGCTCAATTCAAAGAACATAGACTGCATATGGAACGGCATGTGCATCACTGAAGAGCGCAAAGAAAACATGAGCATCTCAATTCCTTATATGAACAATGAACAGGCCATCGTTGTGAAAGCTGACAGAGAGGCTGAGATCCTGGCTAATGTGGACGGTCTCATATTGACGGCAGAAGCAGGATCAACAGGAGAAGGCAAGATCCTGGGCACGATCGCCGATGATGGTACTGAGGACGTGTCAGCCAAAGAATTCTTTGCAAACTGCGAATATGTGCCTGCAGATTCCATGGCAAAAGCGCTGATGGAGGTAAAATCCGGCACGGCCGATTTGGCTGTTGTTGACTCAATACTTGCTGTTTACAATGTTGGGCCGGGTACCGATTTTGAGGATCTGGTGACAAATATGGACAACAACTTCGGAGCCCAGCAGTTGGGCATCGCTTTCCGCAAAGGCAGTGACATGACCGAACAGATCAACAAAGTGCTCAAAGAGCTCATGGATGACGGGACATTTGCAGACATTGCTGCACGTTACGGCCTGGAGGGTGTCCTTCTGGAGTAAACAAATTTTCCAGTTGTCACTGGGAAGTCTCCATCGGGTCTTGTGACCCGGTGGAGATTTCATCATTATTCGGAGGAACGGTATGAATATATATATAGCATCGCTCTTCGAAGGATTCTGGCTCAATATCAGGCTGTTCATCCTGACTCTGGTGATGTCCATACCACTGGGGCTTGTGATCACCTTCGGATCAATGTCGAAGTTCAGGCCTCTCAGGTGGCTGGTCAGGACATTTGTGTGGATAATACGCGGAACACCGCTGATGCTGCAGTTGTTCGTGGTACTGTATTCTCCCGGGCTGCTGTTCGGTGTTCCGATGAAGTCCAGGATGACAGCGGCTATCATCGCTTTTGTCGTCAACTATGCAGCCTATCTGTCTGAAATATACAGAGGCGGGATAGAAAGCATACCGAAAGGGCAGTATGAGGCCGGAGCAGTTCTCGGCATGACCAAATCCCAGGTATTTTTCAAAGTAATACTTCTGCAGGTCGTAAAGAGGATAGTGCCCCCAATGAGCAATGAGATCATCACGCTTACGAAGGATACTGCCCTGGCGCGGGTGATAGGGATCGCGGAGATCATAATGTGCGCTGAGCGTTTTACAAAGCAAGGCCTCATATGGCCTCTGTTTTCGACCGGCTTGTTTTTCCTGGTTTTCAATGGTGTCCTGACGCTGGTTCTGGGCTGGCTGGAACGCAAGCTGGACTATTTCAAGGTGTAGGAGGACTGACTGATGCCAATACTTGAAGTGAAAAATATCAGCAAGAGATTCGGAGATACCGAAGTCATAAAGGATATCAGCTTCAGCCTTGAGAAGGGCGAGACCCTGTCCGTAATAGGATCCTCCGGAAGCGGCAAGACTACGCTGCTTCGCTGTCTCAACTTTCTGGAAACACCCGATGCCGGGACCATCACGGTAAACGGTGAAGTCATCTTCGATGCCGCTGATCCGATGTCCAGGAGCGAAAAGGGTATACGCGAGAAGCGTCTGCACTTCGGGCTTGTTTTTCAGTCGTTCAACCTTTTCCCCCAGTACACTGCGCTGCAGAACGTGACTCTGGCGGGGATGCTGCTGGCTAAGGAACGCCCTGATTACAAGGAGAGAAAGAGCCAGATACATGAGGAAATAATCAGCAATGCAAAAACCATCCTTGACAGTGTGGGGCTTTCATCCAAACTCGACAATTATCCTCATCAGCTTTCAGGTGGCCAGCAGCAGCGTGTGGCAATAGCGCGCGCACTTGCACTGAACCCTGACATACTGTGCTTTGATGAACCTACCTCCGCCCTCGACCCGGAACTCACCGGCGAGGTGCTGCGTGTGATCCGCGAGCTTGCCGAAAGGAAGACAACGATGATAATCGTAACACATGAAATGTCCTTTGCACGGCAGGTATCCGACAATGTACTGTTCATGGATGAAGGTTTTGTTGTAGAATATGGCCCTCCCGAGCAGGTCATAGGAAATCCGCAGGAAGACCGTACAAAGCAGTTCCTGGAGCGCTACTTTGAGAACGGGAACAACTGACCCCGTTTTTCGGCGGCGGCTATTTTTACTGCCAGCGGAAAAAGTTCCATGGCTGATTTGAGCTCCGACATCGGCGGGAAGGTTGGTGCGATGCGGATCGTACTGTCCTTCGGATCGATCCCGTGGGGATACGGGGCCCCGGCAGGAGTCAGTGTGACACCTGCATCCCGGCACAGGTCCACGATTCGCCTGGCGCAGCCTTCAGGCGCATAATAGCATATGAAATATCCACCCTTTGGCCGGCTCCAGGTACCTATGCCTGAGAGCTCCTTTTCCAACACATCCAGTACATATTCGAATTTTGGACGGATTATTCCGGCGTGCTTTGCCATATGTGCCTCCACTGCGGCCTTGTCAGGCAGGAAACGCACATGGCGCAGTTGGTTCAGCTTGTCATAGCATACGAGCTGGTAAGTCAGCAGCGCACTGTGACGGGCTATATTGGCAGGACTTGCCCCCATCGCCGCGATGCCGCCTCCGGCGAATGTGATTTTTGATGTCGATGTGAACATGAGCACTCTGTCCGGGTTGCCACTGGCTTCACAGGCGTCATAGATGTTCATGAGGTGGTCGCGGTCATGCTCATACAGATGGTGCACACAGTAGGCATTGTCCCATATTATCCTGAAATCAGGTGCGGCCGTTTTCATTGAGGCAAGCCGCATGACCGTTTCGTCACTGAATGTTATGCCGGAGGGATTGCTGTACATCGGAACACAGATCAGTCCCTTTACCTCAGGATCCATCACCAGCCGCTCCACCGCATCCATATCCGGGCCGTCAGGTCCGAGCTGTACAGGTATCATCTCTATGCCAAGGGTTTCACACATATGGAAATGCCAGTCGTATCCGGGCACAGGGCATATGAACCTGACCCGGGGCAGCTTTGACCACGGTGTGTCGACCTCCATGGGGCCGCACAGCAGTGCCCGCGTGAGCGCATCATGGATCATGTTTATACTGGAATTGCCCCCGACAATTATCTGATTGGCCGGAATACCGAGCAATTCGGAGAAAAGGCGTCTGGCCTCAGGTATCCCTGTGGTATCGCCGTAATTCCTCGCGTCGATGCCGTCCTCGCATATAAAATCGCTATCCATGCGAAGCATGGGGACAGAGAGGTCAAGCTGGGCGTTTTCAGGTTTGCCGCGTGACATATCCAGTTTCAGGCCTCGCTTCCTGAATCGTTCATAGCGCTGCCACAGCTCAGTCAGTTCCATCGAATCCATTTGCATCACTCTTTCGGTGGGTCATTCCGGTGTTCAGTCCCGGTATGTGATTCCGTTACTCAGCCCGGAGAACAATCATGGGCAGTCCGGTGATCATCACAGTATCATGTCAATGCCGGCAGCGTTACGGAGCCGTTTGGCATCAAAAGAACGTCTCCTGTCAGTTTCCCGCCGCGCAAAGTGGCAGCCAGGTCCAATGCCTCATCCAGAGACCGGACGATATGCATTTTCGTTTTGGAAAAGTTCTCCGCACCAAAATCGGTGACATAAATAAAGGTATATTTTTCTGCGG
>DGEE01000100.1:42957-44084 GCA_002385815.1 Hungateiclostridiaceae bacterium UBA3934 | reverse complement strand
AGATGTGTATAAGAGACACCTGCCAGACTGCTGCGTCAACTGCCCGCATTTAGCGCAAAACTTTGCCCCGTCAGGGATATTGCTGCCGCATTTTGAACAGAACATTGAAGTACCCCCCACTTTTGATTACTTGATGTGTTTACATAAAATATAGCAGTTTACTTTATATTTTACATGGTTTATAGAAGGCAGTCAATCGAACTGCCTGCTTCCAAATAAAAAAACGGCTACCTGGCAACTGATAATTGGTGTAATATATAAGGCAGGTGGTTTTATGGTTTTTGCAACACACGCATTCTTTGTGCTGATGACAGCAATTAAAGCTTTTATATATTATTACCTGGTCGGTATCGAAAATTACCGGCCTGTTATCGTGCTGATGACAGTTGCCTATTTGGCTGCAATATATTTCATATGCGGTTCGAAAAAGTTTGCATATTGCGTCATTAGCCTTCTGATCTCAGTATTGATGCTGACCAATGTGCTATACAACAGATACTTCCATATGTTTTTCTCACTGGACACCATCTCACAGGCGGGCAAACTCAGGGAGGTCGGAGGAATAGCTCTTGATCTGCTCAAGCCGCCGGATATGCTCCTGTTCATTGATATTATCCTTATTATCATTATAATGGCAGCTTTCAAGAACCCGGAACAGTTTCAAAATCTCGATAAAGAATGGATTTCACCTGTATCAAAGACATCGATTCTTCTGTTGATGGCAGGATCATTGCTGTTTTTTGCGGCGAATCCACTGGACAGCAAGCTGGTCACTGCAATCAGCCATCAGGAGATATTCAGCTGGTATTTCAGCGACTCCCTTTACAGATCAGGATCAGAGACTGGTCATACAGCAGAAGCAGAAGAAATGGAGATAGAAACAGCCGGTGAAAATCAGTTGAGTGACAAGGGCTATTTGCACGGGACAGCGTATGGAAGGAATCTTATTGTGATACAGATAGAGGCGTTCCAGAATTTTCTGATCAATGCGGAATACAATGGTCAGGAAGTCACACCAAACCTCAACAGACTTGTAGCCGGAGAGTCCATATATTTCAGCAACTATTATCAGCAACTGGGCAAAGGCAATACATCAGATGCTGAGTTCGTGACGAACAATTCACTGT
>DGEE01000100.1:36620-42812 GCA_002385815.1 Hungateiclostridiaceae bacterium UBA3934 | reverse complement strand
GAAAATGGCTATCAGACGATGGTACTTCACGGATATAAGAAATCTTTCTGGAACAGAGAAAATGCTTATCCGGGACAGGGCTTTGACAAATTCATCGGCGAAGAAGACCTGGTCATTGACGAAAAGATTGGCTTAGGCCTGTCGGATAAATCCTTTTTCAGGCAATCACTGGACTATCTTAAAGAAATGGAACAGCCGTTTTACAGCTTTATCATCACTCTGTCCTCACACGTTCCTTACAAGATACCTGAAACTCACCAGAAGCTTGAACTGCTGCCGGAGGACAAAAACACATTATTCGGAGATTATCTCCAGGCAGCCTGCTATACAGATGAGGCCATAGGAGAATTCCTGGATGATCTGAATAATCTGGGGCTATATGACAATTCAATGATAGTATTGTATGGCGACCATTTCGGCATAGACTGCAGGAATGATGCCGCCGAACGTGTAAAAGCATTCCTGGGGCATGATTATACCTACAATGAAATGTTGAATATCCCGCTGATCATACATCTCCCGGGGTCAGGCATACATGAGACAGTTGATACGACAGGTGGTCAGGTGGATTTCATGCCGACTGTACTCAATCTGCTGGGTATCCCCGGTGACCATCTGGTTATGTTCGGACAGGATCTTCTGCAGGCGAAATCAGGTTTTGCAGCTTCCCAGACTTACATGCTGAAAGGATCCTTTATCGATGACAATATAGTTTTCGAAATGGCGAGGACAGGTGTATTCGAAGACAGCAAAGCCTGGGACAAAAAGACCGGAGAGCCCGTCAGTCTTGATTCCTGCCGCGAAGGATATAAAAGGGCTGTAATGGAAATCACAAAATGCACGAATCTGCTGGAAAAAAACCTGCTCAAAGATATGCAGCTGAGCGGCGGGACTGCTTCGGCAGATGCAAAAGGCCATGTCCCTGACCTCCCGCAGGCTGATGATGAGATGCTTCTGCACCATGAGACTGTCATTGACATCACCATGCTTACCGATATCGCCGATGACCCCGATATTCTTGATTCTTTCTTTGATAAAGGTTTCAGGCTTTACCTCACCGAACTGGAAACAGAAGGACCCGAGTCGGTCACTGTCCCCGGCGGTTATAGTTTTGACATGCTTTCAGCATGGCTGACCTCACATCCGGACTCGCTGCTGGTACTGCCTGTAAATGACGGTGATATCAGCATCCTGAAACTTCTGAACAAACTGTACCCCGACATATGTCCACAAATAGTGCCTAAGATAAAAAACCTGAGTGACTATGTAACAGTAGAATATCAGGGCTTTCGAAGGATAATCCTGGACCTGAGCGCCTTACCCGGCATCGATACGGATAAACTTTCCGTATTCCTTGACAGGAATACAATCTCCGGTGCTGTGTTGTCCGAAGAGCAAGCTGAGGATATGCAATTGTCCGGGATGCTGGAGCTGAGAAAAATAGCCGTATTGAAGGTAGAGTAAGGTGACTGACATCAGAACATCTTTTTCTTGACAGTTTTAATATTAAATATATAATGGGTTTTAATTGATTTTTGTATGAGCAGTTCCGGCAGCAATGCCGGTGATTTTAGTCTGATAAAAAGAAGGAAGGTCGATCACACTTGAAGCTTGGCATAGTTGGACTGCCCAATGTAGGCAAAAGTACACTTTTCAACGCTATCACAAAGGCCGGTGCAGAAATAGCCAATTATCCCTTTTGCACCATAGAGCCGAATGTGGGTATTGTCCCCGTTCCCGACAAAAGGCTGGACAGACTGGCTGAAATGTATAATCCTGCCAAAGTGACGCCGGCGATAGTAGAATTCGTCGACATAGCAGGACTTGTCAAGGGAGCGAGCAGAGGTGAAGGGCTGGGCAACAAATTTCTGTCGAATATCCGTGAAGTAGACGCAATAGTACATGTTGTCCGCTGCTTCGATGACAGCAATATAGTCCACGTGGACGGCTCCGTTTCCCCGTCAAGGGATGCTGAGACAATAAACCTGGAGCTTATTTTTGCAGACCTGGAGATGCTGGAAAGGCGCATCGAAAAAACCAGAAAGATGTTGAAGGGCGATAAAAAATACTTATCAGAGATCGAATTGTATGAGAGGATAAAAGAATCTCTGGAGGCCGGGACTCCGGTCAGAGCGATGACTTTTTCCGAAGATGAGAAGCAGCTGGTGGACCATCTCTTCCTGCTCACCTCAAAACCCGTACTGTATGCTGCAAATATTTCCGAAGGTGATCTGCAGAGCAGTAAGAACGCTTATGTTGAAGAACTGAGGAGGATTGCAGATAAAGAAGGCGCAGAAATAATGGTGATTTGTGCAAAGATCGAAGAAGAGATCGCCCAACTGGAGGATGATGAAAAAAAACTGTTCCTTGCAGAGCTGGGGCTGGAGGAGTCAGGTCTGGACAAAATGATACAGGCAGGCTACAGGATCCTCGGCCTTATAAGTTTCCTGACTGCAGGTCAGCCTGAGGTCAGGGCCTGGACCATAAAAAGAGGCACAAAAGCACCACAGGCTGCAGGCAAAATACACAGTGACATGGAGAGAGGCTTTATAAGAGCCGAAGTCATATCCTATGATGACCTGACAGAATGCGGATCATATGCAGCAGCACGCGAAAAAGGCCTCGTACGCTCCGAGGGAAAGGACTATATCATGCAGGACGGAGATGTGGTCCTGTTCAGATTCAATGTATGAGCGATATACAATCAGGCTTTCTGCCCCGAAGCCGGGAGTCTTTTTCTCTCGGCTTCGTTCAATATGTTTTCAAGGTCGATTATGGAATACAGACGATCCCCTTTTTTGCCGATCTTCCTGAGATAGGATGCAGTTCCGACATTCACCGCCGACGGAGCCATTTCCACCTCATCCTCTTCGAACCGCATGATCTCCATCACATCGCTGACAATGAACCCGGCATATTTTTCACCAAGCTTTGTGACAAGGATCTTGGTCTTCTTGGTTATGTCCATATCTCCCAGGTCGAACCTTTTCGCGAGATTTATTACCGGGAGAACAGTATCCCTGTAATTGATGATGCCTTCTATGAAACGGGGCATTTTCGGCATCTTCGAAGGTTCCTGATATCTTATTATCTGGAATACCTGTGATGCTTCAGCCCCAAACAACTGATCATTGAGGTTGAAAATGACAGCATTCATTTCGCTCATAAGACAGCCTCCCTGCTATTTTTCCTGGTCTGCAAATGTCAGAACACCGTTGATAAATATATTATAGCACAGAATTTCGACACAATGTCATTAAAAAACACTCTTGACACTGAAGTGACTCCATGCTAATATGGTATAAATTTACCCATATGTTCAAAGGCAATGACTAAGGGAAAGTAAGCCGCATAATGCCTGCAGATAAGGGGTCATTACAGGACAGTGAAAACTGCGATGATTCCCGCAGCAGCGAGCCGGAGATGGTGGAAGCCCGGTCGGGTATAACGGTTGAAGTTCCCCTTTGAGCCGCAGGCTGAAAGAAGCAGTAGGCTGAGCCGGTTTTCCCCCGTTACAGGGAAGACGCATGATAGTGCGTTGCAGAGTGGGCTTTGCCAATTTGAGTGGTACCGCGTAGAGGATAACTCTTCGTCTCATAGAGATGAAGAGTTTTTTGTATATTATGCGAAAATCATTATATAGCCTGAAGGAGGACTGAAGTCATGATCATAGTAATGAGCAGGAATGCCACGAAGCAGGAAATCGACAATGTTGAAAAAAAACTACAGGGATTGGGGTTCAAAACACATCCTATCATCGGGGAAGTAAAAACCGTTATTGGCGCCATAGGAGACAAACGAATCCTGAACAGTGTGAATATCACGACGATGCCGGGGGTCGAGAGCCTCGTCCCTATCATGAAACCCTTCAAGCTGGCTGGCAGGGAACTGAAACAAACTCCAAGCATCATCGACATCGACGGGATAAGCATAGGAGGAAAAGAACTGACTATTATCGCCGGACCATGTGCCATAGAAAGCGAGGACTCTTTCATAGAAACGGCCCTTAAGGTCAGGGATGCCGGAGCACAAATTCTGAGAGGCGGCGCTTTCAAGCCCCGCTCTTCCCCGTATTCATTCCAGGGGCTTCATGAGGAAGGTCTGAAGATCATGGCAAAAGCGCGTGAGATCACAGGCATGAAAATCGTGACTGAGGTAGTCGATACACGGGATGTCGAACTGGTAGCTTCATATGCTGACATAATCCAGATAGGTGCCAGAAACATGCAGAATTTCAGATTGCTGCATGAAGTTGGTCTCACTTCGAAGCCTATATTGCTCAAACGCGGTCTTGCAGCCACCATCGAGGAATGGCTCATGGCTGCCGAATATATAATGGATGCCGGAAATGAAAACATCATTCTATGTGAGAGAGGGATACGCACGTATGAGACCTCGACCAGAAATACCGTCGACATCAGTGCCATACCTGTAGTAAAAGAACTTTCACATCTTCCGATAATAGTGGATCCGAGCCATGCAGCCGGCAACTGGAAATACGTGGGCGCTCTTTCAAAGGCTGCTATCGCTGCCGGTGCCGACGGGCTTATCATAGAAGTCCATATAGATCCGCCCAATGCACTGAGCGATGGTCCCCAGTCTCTCAGGCCAGCCAAATTCAATCAATTGATGGGCGAGTTCCGAACGGTAGCTGCTGCTGTCGGGAGAACTATCGTGGAAAATGAAGGAGATCATATATCAGGGTGATGGGAACGCCCCGGGAATACTCCCCGGGCACGGCAGTTTCGTAGCTGACAGATGTCTCCCTGTCCGGCAGGCATCTGTCAGCTCAAAGCCTGTTTACTTTCGAGTTCTTCTCTGGTCATGCCGATTTCATCATAGCAGACCACAATATTCTTGCCGATCTCCTTGGCATGATAAAGCGCCTGATCGGCCATATCGATGACACACTTTATATTCCGGGAATGTGCAGGATACTGAGCGATGCCGCAACTTGCAGTCACCACCTGCCTTCCGAACTTATGTCCAAGACGGATGCACTGCTTCTCCAACTGCTTTCTGATTCTGTCTCCGACGCTTTTGGCTATGATGATGTCCATATCTCTGATCATCACCAGGAACTCCTCTCCGCCATATCTCACAGGGATATCGGATTTCCGGATGCACTGTTTTACTATATCAGAAAAGAGTTTCAGCAGCTTGTCCCCTGCTGCGTGTCCGTACGAATCATTGTAACCCTTGAAGTTGTCCAGATCGAACATCAGTATGTTTATCACCGAATTCCAGTTGTCTGCATATGCCACTTCTTCCTTTATCTTCTGATCGAAATAGTGTCGGTTGGCAAGGCCGGTCAGCTTATCTGTACGGGCAAGTCTGAATTCTTTCTTCCTGAGTTCATCGTATTTTTTTACTTCGAAACTCAGTCTCGATATGCCAAAGGCAGCCAGGATGAACAAAATATCGTATATTATCATTCTGGACCAGTTGAGCCGATAATTGAACAGCTTATCAGAATAGAAACAGGCTGCTGTATAGATCGCGATCGTAAAAACAGTTATCCTGATGGTACCCTGCATATCATTCCTGATGCCGTAAAGGCACAATGGCAAAAAGTAGAATATGTACAGATCGGAATGTATCCCGCCTGAGAAGAAAATAAGCAGTGAGATCGCTATTATATCGATATAAAGGAGAGCTCCGGCATACTTCTTTCCGTTATTGAGACAATATGCAGTCACTGCACCGTTGTAGACGGCAATAACAGCGAGCGTCTCCAGAATCGAATATCCCTGCGTATGAAAGCTGCTTCCTGTGATGCATAAAACCGCAGTAAACAGAAAAACAAGCCACCGGTAAACCAGCATTATTATAATGCCCTGGTTGCCATATCTGCTTCCTTTCAGATCCTTTCGAGTATTGATCCGGTCCGGTTTTCCATCCACCATATCTCACCCAGTATCTTTTTAATGTTGGAAATCAGGTATATTTGGGCGTTGTTCCCTGAACCTGGAATTCAACTTCTTCTCCGATTATCTCGTTGTCCCTGAAGCTGACCTTGATATAAGAGTTTTTATTCTGACCTTCAGGCTGCTGTTTTTCCTGAACGTATATTTCTACGTTTTTCTTTATATCAATGAATATCCTGTCAAAAATGTCTGTCTGCATTAGCCTGATAATGGAATCGATATGCTTCATGGGCGAATGGTTCGATTTGGCCTGTATCAGCACCGG
>DGEE01000100.1:20535-36335 GCA_002385815.1 Hungateiclostridiaceae bacterium UBA3934 | reverse complement strand
CTCCATATGTCTTTATTTGCTTTCTTCTTTATAAAATACCATTAAAACATATTTCCGTAAAGCTTTTTATATATCAGGTAGTTGTTTCTTACTTTTTTCAAATATTTTTCCGTCTCTCTGAAGGGAATCTTGTCAAGGGTCTCTCCGGAAGGGCTCAGCTCTTTGTTCTTCAACCACCTGGAAACATTCCCGCTGCCTGCATTGTAAGCGGCAAGGACCAGGTCAGTATCTCCAAATTCGTAATAAAGCCTGGCCAGATACCAGCAGCCAATATTAATATTGGTCTCAGGATCAAAAAGCATATCTGCCGTGTAATCTTTCAGCCCGATACTGTCAGCACTCCATTTTCCTGTCCCCTCTGTGATCTGCATCAAACCTCGTGCATTCTTACGGGAAACTGCTGTATGTCTGAAACTGCTTTCTGCTTTTATGATCGCGAATACAAGATAAGGGTCAAGATCATACTGTTCAGAATACTTTTGGACAAGCTCACTGTATTTCAGCGGATATAGAGTCCTGACTGCACTATCAGCCAGCAGGACTGCCGAAATGAGCACTGCCGCCAATATTATAAAAACTGAAAATTTTCTTCGCCTTTTCCCGGTCAATCAAACACACCTCTTGCTTCGTGATTACTGCTGCCATTGCTGCTTTTTTGCCAGAAACAGCCTGACTACAGTCTGCTCCAGTTCCTCTATACTGTCATCGTTCCTGATCACTTCGTCAGCCAGCTTCAGGTATTCGTCATCTTTCATCTGCGAGTCTATCCTGGCAGAAATCTCTTCATATGTGTATCCGCTTCTTTCCATAACGCGCCTGATCCGTGTTTCCCTTTCCGCTGAAACGACCCATATTTCATCAGCAAGGTCGATGAAACCTTTTTCGATCGGTATCGGTACGTCAAGGACGATGGTGTCCCACTTTCCTGTGTTTTTTAAAACCTCTACGGTGTCGTATATTTTTTCTGCTATATACTTATGAGTGATGGCGTTGAGCATTGCCAATTTGTCAGCGTCTGAAAATACTATATCTGCCAGCTTCTTTCTGTCCAACTCCCCGTCATCACCTATTATTCCCCTTCCAAAATGACCGACCAGTTCATCCAATGCTTTTGTCCCTGCAGATGTCACACTTTTCGCCAGTACATCAGCATCGATAACAGCAGCACCCAGATCTTTCAATATCCTTGCCACCGAGCTTTTTCCGCTGCCGATTCCGCCGGTTACTCCGATTATTTTCACCATTATCATCCTTTCCAGCCAATGCTCTGTTCTATTTCGTGTCATACCAGCTGGATCCTGTTTTGACCTCAGCAATGAGTGGTACATCGATCTTTGCTGCATTTTCCATGCACTGCTTCAGTATCATTTCCACCTCCTCCTTTTCATCTGCACTCGTTTCGACGATCAGTTCATCGTGGACCTGAAGTATCAGCGCCGATATCATTTTACGTGCACGAAGTTCCTTATATACGTTGACCATCGCGATTTTGATGATGTCGGCAGCAGTTCCCTGGATCGGCATGTTCATCGCAACCCGCTCCCCAAAAGACCGGACGTTGAAGTTGGAGGATTTCAGCTCCGGCAGGTATCTTCTTCTGCCGAATATCGTTTCCACATAGCCCTTTTGTTTTCCAAAGTCGACTATGTTTTTCATATAAGCCCTGACACCGGGGTATCTCTCCAGGTAGTCATCTATATATTTGCGTGCCTGCTTCCTGGTTATCCCCAGATCCCTGGACAGACTGAAATCACCTATCCCGTACACTATCCCGAAGTTGACGGCCTTGGCGCGGGTACGCATCAATGGCGTAACCTCTTCCTTCGGGACCTTGAAAACACCCGCGGCCGTAGCAGTGTGGATGTCTTCATCGTTCAGGAAGGCCGCTCGCATGTTCTCATCCCCGGCTATATGTGCCAGTACTCTCAGCTCGATCTGAGAATAGTCAGCATCGGCCAGCAGAAAATCGTCATTCTCCGGCACGAACACCTTCCTTATTTCTCTGCCCATTTCCAGCTTCACAGGAATGTTCTGCAAATTGGGCTCTGTGCTGCTGATCCGCCCTGTGGCTGTGACGGCCTGATTGAAGCTGGAATGTATACGTCCTGTGTCAGGATTGATCATGTTGAGAAGCCCTTCTGCATACGTGGATTTCAACTTGATGAGTTGTCTGTACTCAAGGATCCTTGAAATGATCTCATGCTCATCTGCCAGTTGGTCAAGGACCTCTGCATCAGTCGAATAGCCGGTCTTGGTCCTCTTTATCACCGGAAGCCCCAGCTTCTCGAACAGTATCTTACCAAGCTGTTTAGGTGAGTTGATATTGAATTGCTCACCTGCCAGCCGGTGTATGTCGCTTTCTGCAGTCTTTATCCTGTCGTCCAGTCGGGCTGAGTATTCTTCCAGCTCTTTTCTGTTTACCTTGAATCCCCTGTATTCCATGTCAGCCAGTACTTCTATCAGCGGCATCTCAATTTCATAGCACAGTTTTTCCTGGCCGTTTTCAGATATTTTGGCTTTGATCACATCCACAAGTTCGATAATCGTCCTGCTGTGCATTACGGCAACCGGAGCCACCTGGTCTGTCGCCAGCTGATGATAAGGAGTAAAGTTTTTCCCTTTCCCGCGGAGCTCTTCCACGGATTGGAACGAATAACCCATATAAAGCTGCGACAATTCGGATAGTGTATATGTGCTCCGGGAGGGATCAAGTATATAAGCTCCTATCATGGTATCGAAACCCAGTCCGTCAAAACTGACTCCGTTGCGTTTCAGATAAACGATGAAATTCTTGAGGTCGTGTCCGTATTTTATTATGCCGGCATCCGAAAACAAATCCCCGAAAATCTCCAGAAATTGCTCGTCACTGATCCTCTCTCCGATTTTTACATAGGCATTCTGTTCTCCCCAGGAAAAAGCAATCCCTGACAATCTGGTCACAAACCGGTTTGTATTATCCAGCAGATGGCACATCGAAAGCCTGTCTTCTCCTGCTATGGATGCTGCCAGACCAGCCAGCGCAATAGGGTCGTCAACGACAGTGAATTCAGGATGATCAGCTCCGCCTGTGTTCGTGCTGTTTTCACCCTGAAGACCGTATTTCTCTATGAGGCTTTTGAATTCAAGCCGACTGAAAAGTTTATATAATCTGTCCCTGTCAAATTCCTGCCTCTTCAGTTCATCCAGTGCGCAAAGCGTCGGCATATTCCTCTCGATGGCAGCCAGACGCCTGCTCAGTAGTGCCAGGTCCTTGTTGGCCTCAAGCTTTTCCCTCACGGATTTTCTGTCGATCCTGTCAATATTCTCATATACCCCCTCAAGAGTCCCATAAGCCTTTATGAGTTCAAGAGCCGTTTTCTCACCAATTCCCGGGATCCCGGGAATATTGTCAGATTTGTCGCCCATCAGTGCTTTCACATCTATGAGCTGTGCCGGTGTCACCCCATAACGCTCAAACACTGCCTTTTCGTCATAGTATTCGGTTTGCGTTCTGCCATATCTCGTCACGGGGATAATGACCCTGGTATTTTCTGAGGCAAGCTGCAGTGAATCCCTGTCGCCTGTAATAATTACGACCTCCATTTTTGCTTCCTCCGCACATTTTGAAACGGAGCCGATTATGTCGTCCGCCTCGAATCCTTCCATTTCAAGGCGCTTAATGTTCATCGCATCCAGTATTTCCTTCATATAGGGGACCTGCTCGGCCAGTTCGGGAGGCATCCCTTTCCTGTGCGCTTTATAGTCAGCGTATTCACGATGTCTGAAAGTTGGTGCTCTGAGGTCGAAAGCCACACAGATATATTGGGGTTCCTCCTCGGTCAGAAATTTATTCAATATATTCAGAAATCCGTATATCGCATTGGTGTGCAGCCCGTCTGCAGCAGATAACAACTGCGGACCCTGCAGTCCGTAAAAAGCCCTGTTGAGTATGCTGTTGCCGTCGATCAGCATCAGTTTTTCCATTTGGTACCTCCATCCGCCTGGGCGCTTCTTCATATAATATGTTTTGCCATCGGCACTGTTTTTCATCCAGTATATTCTACACAAAAAAACGGCCGCCGTAAATGGCTGCCGTTTTCTGCAGTGTTCGGTTTTTATTTTTTGTTGATATAGATAGTGACCGTAATAAAGTCTGTATTCAATCTGAGCGACTCGATCCGGCTGTCGATCTCTTCCTTTTCCCTTATCAGTTCATTTATTTCTCCGGCACTGCTCTCTCCGTCTCTTTCCTGCAGTTCTCTCAGGGTCTGATCGATCGTATTGGTTTGATCTATCAGCATGTTCAATTCGTCAGTCCGGTCCTCGATGACAAAAGCACCTGTCTGTATATTTGCAGCTCCGAAGGTATCATTGAGTGCGGCCACGAACATCCTGTAGTCAGCCTCGGCAAAGACGATCTGCAGTTCCAGCCTTGCTTCTTCGTCTTCCTTCAGATCACCGTAACCCGTTATATCTGAAATGCCTTCCTGTCCATATGCTGCGGCCTTGTTTACAGGCCAGGTGCCATTGTTCCCGGTGGCCAGGGCAGTGATGGTTTCCATTGCTGTTGCCGGATCTTCTGCAGTAACAGACAGCTCTGACGTCTTCAGGCTTACCGTTTCAGCTTCAGCCATTCCCAAAATGATGCCATTTTCACGTACCTCCTCACAGGATGAGCGATTTATATCCAAACCCCGCGGTACCGCCATCAATTCGTCAGATCCTTTTGGTTCAGCAACAGCATCCGTCGTTTCCGGCATATCGTCAGTTTTCTCTGAGAACTGGATACCGAAAGAGTCATTATACTCATCAATGGAGCCTTCATCCCTGATGCCCGCACCATCTGCTGCCGAATATCCGTATGGACTTTCAGCTGCAGAAGACACTTTATCCGTTTCGGGTGCATGCTTTGCGAGTTTGCCTGAAAGCAATCCGAATCTCACGATGCTGCCCCCCAGGAAGATCAGGAGTATGCCTGCTGCTATTGATGCAAAGGTCCTCGCAGTCAGTTTTCTCTTTGCTTTATCAGCGCCTGTGACCGCATTATCATTCCTTGAAGCTACTGCAGCCAGTTTTTCATGCAGTTCGCCCCTGAAGCTCTCCGGCAGATCATACATGGGCATGTTGCGGCATAGCTTTATGATCCTGATCATATCGTCAAGCTCTTTTTTACATCCGGCACAACTGCTTATATGTTCCTCGAATGCTTTTCTTTCATTGACACTCAGTTCGTTGTCCGCATATGCGCTGATATTTTCCCTTACATCCGCACAGTTCATCATCTCCAACCCTCCTTTCACGTTATTTGACGTATTCATCGAGTAAAAGTTCCGTTTTGGAAGACAAAATATTGCGCAGTGCCTGCCTGGCCCTGTTGATCCTCGATTTGACCGTACCTCCGGGGCAATCGAGGATCTGAGCTATCTCATCATAGGTCAGACCGTGAAGGTCCCTCAGAGTCAATACAACCTTCTGGTCCTCGGGCAGACTTTCTATCGCTTCATTTACGACCCTTCGCAGCTCTTCCCGTTCTGCCAGTTCCTCGGGGAGCGGATCTTCGCTGACGACCTGCCGCTTCATTTCACCGTCTTCCATTTGTATTTCTTCATCTAGTGAAATCACTTTTTTATTCTTTCGTTTCCTTATCTCATCCAGGCATACATTTGTAGTTATCCTGTAAACCCATGTGGAAAAAGACGATTGCTCCCTGAAACCGGAGATCGCCTTGAACACCCTGATAAATGCTTCCTGTGCCAGGTCAGCCGCATCTTCATGATTGCCTGTCATCCTCAGGGCGAGGTTGAACACTTTTTTCTGATATGCTTCTACCAGTTGCTCAAAAGCCGCTACATCGCCAGCTTTGGCCTGCCTGAGCAAAAGCTTCTCATTTGGGTCCATAGGTTTTTGTGTCCTCCTGCGCGAGATAAGTTTACAAAACAAATATACATGTTAGATTATACATTAATTATTCTATCTTTGTAACCTGTACAGAAAAAATCAGCACTGCACTTTCGTCCAAGCCCAATTGCAGCCGTACAGCCGGCCTGGTTCCATCGGGACAGCACCTGTGTCCGGCTGCCGCTGCGCAGGTGCCCGAAAAGTTATGCATCCACCCGGATAGCTAATAGTCACACAGCCACACCTGGCAAGCATCGGACCCATGAATATGATCGATGAACGCATCTCTGCCGCAAGTTCAACAGGTATACTGGTCTCGCACAAGCCCGCCGAATCCACGATTATTACATCGCCTTCGACTTTCACGCTGCAGCCTATCCTTCTGAGTATTCCGATCATGACATCGACATCTCTGAGTCTGGGACAATTTTTGATAATGCTCTCCCTGCCATTGAGCAGGGATGCGGCCAAAATAGGCAAAACGGCATTTTTGGAGCCTTCGACCTCGATCTCGCCCTGGAGTCTGGCGCCTCCTGAAATAACTAATTTGCTCATAAAAACACCTCGCACACATTCCATCTTATGCGGTGAAAATGCAATGTGTTCAGATTCTCTCGTACCTGGAATAGCGCGAAATGTTGAGCAGTATTCCTGCCTCAGTCATAAAAAGGATAAGAGCTGTGCCGCCGGAACTGAAAAAAGGCAATGAAACACCTGTAGGCGGTACAGAATTGGTGACGACTGCCACATTGAAAAGACTCTGGACGGCGATCAGTGCAGTAATGCCTGTTGCGATCAGGCATCCGTATACATCGGGGGCGTGGACTGCAATCTTTATCCCCCTCCAGATGAATATGAGAAATAGCAGCATAACTGCAAGCACACCGACAAAACCCAGTTCCTCGGCAAGTATAGGGAAGATATAGTCGTTATGAGGTTCGGGCACATAGAGGAATTTCTGCATACTCTGTCCAAGCCCTCTCCCGAACAGCCCTCCGGAACCGATGGCGTACAAAGCCTGTATCGTCTGATAACCGCTGCCACGCGGATCGCTCCATGGATCCAGCCATGAATTGATTCGCGGAGTCATATAATCAGTAAACGATATAACAGCGACTATCGTCAACAGGACGGGTACTGTCAGCACAGCAAAGTGCCTTATCTTTGCACCTGCGACAAACAGAATTATCATAGTGATCGCGATCATGATTATAGTTGCGCTCAGATGTGTTTCCAGCAGCAATAGAACAGAGATCACACCCAATACGAAAAGGTACGGCATCAGGTCGCCGAAGAACGTTTCAAGGGGTCTTCTCCTTCTGGACAAATTAAATGAAAGAAACAATATCAATGCCAGTTTGGCCAGCTCAGACGGCTGGAACCGGAAACCGGCTATCACGATCCATCTCCAGGAATCATTTGCCTGACTGCCAATACCCGGTATCAGCACAAGTACAAGAAGGACCACGCTGACAATGAGCATCGCCCATACTGTCTTCCTCCCTATCTTGTGGTAATCGTAGTTGGCTGCAAGCAGCATGGATATCATTCCGATGGCAGCAAATATCAACTGCCTGTTAATATAATAATATATATTGCCGGACTCTTTTTCAGCCAAAGGTGCGCTTGCGCTGAAAAGCATGATAAGACCCAGCGAGAGTAATATCAGCACCGTCATGAACAAAAGGAAATCAAATGGTTTCTTGCTTTTCATAAATATCCTCCAGGATATGGCGCATCAAATCGGCAGCGCTGATGAAAACCATATCTGTGCTGCCGATTAAAAAATACTGAACCTCAGGGTGGCAAATCCGATCAGGCAGAGTACTATAGTTATCAGCCAGAAAACTCTGACCACCTTTGTTTCCTTCCACCCCGACAGCTCAAAATGGTGATGTATAGGAGCCATTTTGAATACTCTCTTGCCTCTGAGTTTGAAGGACACCACCTGTATGAAAACCGAAAGGCTTTCCACTGCATAGATTGCACCTGCAACTAACAGCATCCATGGCATTTTCATCAATACAGCTGCAGCCCCGACCACACCTCCAAGAGCAAGTGAACCAGTATCCCCCATTATCACCTTTGCCGGATGTATATTGAAAACAAGGAAACCGAGACAGCCGCCTGCGGTAATCGCACATATCATCTTCACATTGTCCCATTCCGGCTTCATCATCGCCACAATCGTGAAAAAAACTGCAACGATCAGCGTGACTCCTGCTGCAAGTCCATCGACACCATCGGTCATATTCACCGAATTCGTGATAAGGTACATGACAATGATGACCAGCGGTATGAATAACCATACCGGAAGCTCCACCACCGCATCGATGCCAAGGAAAGGCAGGATCATACCTGTCCCCAGTTCAGGATGGTATGCGGTATAAAACGCAAAAGCAGATGATACCAGAAGCAATCCGAATGACTTTTGCTTCGGATTCAGACCATCCTTGTTCTTTTTGACGACTTTTATCATGTCATCGATAAAACCTATCGCCGCATATCCCAATGTGACCAGCAGCACCGGTAATATGCCCGGGTAACCGGGAACCAGTATCAGTGATGTTATTATCATCGGGATTATGAAAATGAGACCACCAACAGTAGGTATCCCCATCTTCTTCAAATGTGTCGCAGGACCGTCATCCCTTATTGTCTGTCCAAATTTCAGACGCCTCAGCATCGGTATCACAACAGGTCCTGCAATCAGCGTCAATATAAATGTCCCGGCAAATACTGCCACTTCTGTTGAGGTTAATACGAACTCCAAATCCATTCCCCCGTATTTCAAAAAAATGAGTCTTATCCCGAATCGTAATCAAAACACTATGCTACTCAGAAATCAATGAATCCACGATCTCCTCCATCATCATCCCTCTTGAGCCTTTGACCAGTATGGCATCTCCCTGACGTATGATATTTCGCAGATAGCGTACAGCCTCGTCATTATTTGCAAGTACAGCGATCCCGGACCGTGGAAAACCTGCCTCAATGGCGCCATCTGCTATATGTGCGGCTGCTTCCCCCACCGTGATTATCAGATCTGTACTGCTTCCTGCTGCATATTCACCTGTCTCCTTATGTGCATCTGTGCTCCAACTGCCAAGCTCAAGCATATCACCCAGAACAGCTATCCGTCTGTTTGCTTCGATCTCGTTCAGCACATCGATTGCTGCCTTTACTGATTGTGGACTGGCATTGTAAGCATCATTAATAATAGTGAGCCCGCTGGATTTAATGATATTCAAACGCATATTCCCGGGGCTGTAACCGGCTATGCCCCCTATCAGCGTCTCTGCAGGGATATGAAGCTCACGGCCTGCTGCCAGTGCCGCCAGTGCGTTGTAAACATTGTGTACACCGGGTGCCGGTACATGTACAGTGTGTTCCTTCCCATCCAGAACTATGTTGAAGTCGATGCCCTTTTCACCTCTTGACCTGATATTGTACGCCTGATAATCGGCGCTTTCTTCAAGACCATATGACACAGTCCTTACGTCCAGCAGTCCCTTCACTCCGCTGAGCAGCACATCATCACCATTGAGGATCAGCAATCCGTCGGGCTGAAGTCCTTCGAGAAGTTCCAGTTTTGCCCTGAGGATGTCCTGCCGCGAACCCAGTTTTTCTATGTGAGACATGCCAATATTGGTTATTATTCCCACTTGGGGTCTGACAATACGTGTCAGTGCCCTGATCTCTCCGAAACCGCTCATCCCCATCTCGATAACGGCGGCTTCATGCCCGGGCTCCAGTCGGAATATCGTCAGCGGGACACCAATCTCATTATTGTAATTCCCTTCATTTTTAAGTACATTGTACTTTGCCCCCAGCGCACACGCAATCATTTCCTTTGTGCTGGTTTTTCCGACACTGCCGGTAATACCGATGAAGGGGATAGCGAATCTGTCCCTGATATATGACGCGATATCATGGAGTGCTTTAAGAGTATCGCCGACCTTTACCAGTGATTTGCCGGGAATATTTCCCGGATCTCTGTCGGTCAGGACTGCTACAGCTCCATTTTCAAAAGCATCGGCAATGAAATCATTCCCGTCGAACCTTTCGCCCTTCAAAGCTAAAAAAAGACAGTCATTGCTGATTTTGCGCGAGTTTGTCGATATCTCCGCGACAGTGATGCTGCTGTCTCCGCTAAGGAGCTTGCCGCCTGTCGCCTCGATTATTTCGCTTAGTTTTAATCTGATCATATATGCTCCTTTATCAGAAGTCTTTGTCAATTATTTCCCTTACGACTTCCCTCTCATCAAAATGGACCGTTCTGTCACTGAATACCTGCCAGGTTTCGTGCCCCTTTCCCGCCAGTACCACCACATCTCCTGCAGCCGCAGCGGTCAGGGCATGCCGTATGGCTTCCCTGCGGTCAGTGATGCATATATATCTGCCTGAGGTAGTTTTTATGCCTTCCTCTATCTCCTTAATAATGACATCCGGGTCTTCAGTCCTTGGATTGTCCGATGTAATCACGGTGTAATCCGCATACTGTCCCGAAACGATGCCCATCATGGAGCGTTTTGTCCTGTCCCTGTCTCCGCCGCATCCGAAAACACATATGACTTTGCCCGCAGTATAGCCTCTGACTGCTTCAAGTATGTTTTGAAGGCTGTCGGGCGTATGTGCATAATCTATTATAACACTAAAGTTACGTCCCGTGTCCACGGTTTCCGCCCTGCCTGGCACCTGCACCTTTTCAAGTCCCCCGGCAACCGCATCTGCCGGTATGCCTGACACACCACTCACGCTCGCCGCGGCAAGTGCATTGTAGACACTGAACCTGCCAGGGATCATCACGCTGAAGCTTCTGTGATACCATGGGGACACCATCTCGAATCTGACTGCTCCCGGCAGATATACAGGATTTACAGCCTTTATATCCGCTTCACTTTCCATGCCATATGTCAGGATCCTGCAGCATGCTTTCCCGATCACCCTTTCCGAATAACTGCAATCCTTGTTCACGAGGCCGGTTTTGCAGCTTCTGAACAGCATGCTCTTGGCCTCCAGGTATTCCTCCATGCTTCCGTGTTCAGACGGACTGATATGATCTCTTGCCAGATTCGTGAACACTCCCGTATCGAATTCACAATACCTGACTCTGTGCAATGCGAGCCCCTGGGAGGATACTTCCATGACCACATCCTCCACTCCTTCATCAGCCATTTGAGAAAAAAGCTGCTGCAGATCCAATGATTCAGGTGTGGTTCTTTCCGAATGCAGCATACGGTCACCGATCCTGACTCCGAGAGTCCCTATCATACCCGTCTTTCTTCCTGCTGTTTCAAGTATGGATCTGATCATGAAACAGGTGGTCGTTTTACCTTTTGTGCCAGTGATGCCGATCAGATTGAACCTGCCCGACGGGTGTCCGTAAAACCTGTCTGAAACATATGCCAGTGCGATCCTTGTGTTCCTGATTATTATGACGGGCGCTTCTGTTTCCTGCATCAGGGGTTTTTGTGCGATAAATGCTGCGGCCCCGTTTTTCAGAGCCTGCTGTACGTATTTATGACCGTCGGCTTTCAAACCGTCGATACAGACAAACAAATACCCATTTCTTACCTTTCTGGAATCATAAGCTATACCCTCTATATCAACATTCAGGTTTCCTCTTATGTAAAGGATATCCAATCCATCGATCAGATCAGCCAATCTCATGGCAGTTCTCCTTTACTTACAGATTAATTCACATATCGATCATCTCCATTTCCACCGTCCGCTCCACTCTGTAAGGAGAGCAAGCGTCCGTTTTTACCCGTGTATCGTATTATAGCTGAGTGTACATTTATTCAACATTGTCCAGGTTTCTGAACTCAACTTCAACAACTGTGCCTTTCTCGATCATGGTACCCGGTCCATGCTGTTGTCTGAAGACTGTTCCTCTGCCCGATACTTTTATGTTCAGACCTATACGGTTCATGGCATAGATCGCCTCAGACAGTGTTTTTCCTGACAGATCCGGCATCGATACAGTTTTGGGTTCATCAGGCCTGTATGTGTACAATATCACTACGGAATCCTCAGGGACAGCCGCATTTGGCTTTGGCATCTGCTCCATTACGATGCTGTCTGTGTTTCCTTCTCCTTCGATATCAAATTTCAGACCAACGGCCCGCAATTCTTTCACTGCTTCCTCCACTGTCTTTTTCTTTATATCGGGGACAAGGACCATTTCAGCCAGGGACTTAAGATCTTCTTCTGTGTACTGCCTTTCCACCTGCATATAATTGAGCGTATCTTCGATGATCTTCCCTACCACCGGGGCTGCAATGACACCACCCATGTGAGATTCACCCCTCGGGTCAAACAGTGCGACGAGTACTACTACCTTCGGATCATTTGCCGGTGCAAATCCGCAGAAAGACGCTATATAGACACCTTCTCTGGTCGTTTCGGACGTGCCGGTCTTGCCGCCGACCCTGTAGCCCCTGACATATGCATTGCTTCCAGTTCCCCTGGGGTCTGCGACAACTCCTTCGAGTATATCCTTCATGATGTCCGAAGTCTGTTTTGAAATCACGGTTCTTACCACTTCAGGTTCAAACCTGGTAACGACATTGCCCTCCGAATCAGTCAATTCTTTCACCAGGCGCGGTTTCATAAGTTTGCCCCCGTTCACGACCGCAGTATATGCAGTTGCCAGTTGGAGCGGGGTTATGGTGAATCTCTGTCCGAATGAAGCCACAGCCATATCTATTTCCTTGGGCTTTTCCTGGAATTGCGGTTTGGCTTCCCCTTTCAGTTCTATCCCTGTTTTGTCCATAGTTCCGAAGGCCCTGAGATAACTGTAGAAACGGTCGATGCCAAGGCTCTGTGCCACCTTGACAAATGCAGGATTACAAGATCTGTAAATAGCTTCACGGAATGTTTCTGTTCCGTGGGGTCTTCCGACGCGCCAGCAGTTTATGGGCTTGGGCCAGCCTGCTACTTTTATCGGAAAGTCATCGGTTATGGTGTCGGCTGTTACGACACCTTCCTCTATACCGGCAGATGCAGTAATGCTTTTGAAGGTGGATCCGGGCTCATATGTATCCGAGACAGCTTTATTCCTCCACACTGTCTTACTGAGTATGTTGACGGTTTCCCGGCTCCTTTCGATCCACTCTTCAGGATCCATACCCTCCAGTTCGATATTTCCGGGGTATGCAAAGGGAGTGTTGAGGTCGTAATCCGGCTTTGATACCATAGCCAGCACATCTCCTGTATTGGGATCGATTACGATGCCGACAGCCCCGCCCTCAACCTTATTGTCTGCAATTGCTTTGTCCAGAGATTTTGAGACCAGGTACTGGATAGTTTCATCGATGGTGAGAACAACATTCAGACCATCCTGAGCATCTATACGCTTTTCCCGCTCCGATGGGACAGCACTCCCCCTTGCATCTACTTCGCTAAGGATTTTCCCGGGTACGCCTCTCAGGTATTTGTCCATGACTTCCTCGATGCCGCCCATCAGTCCCTGATTATCATCTCCTGTGAACCCGAGTATGTGTGACATCAGGTTTCCACCGGGATAGTATCTTTTGGCATCCTCATCGATATTTATCCCTCTTATGCTGTTTTCGCTCATCCATGTCCTTATCTGTATCTCTGTGTCCCTGTCCACCTTCCTCTTGATTATGGCACTGTTGACTTTCTTCGTGATAATGCTGTATACTTCATCCTCTTCCATGGATAAAAATTGCGCCAGACCTTCAGCCACCTCTCTTACCGTCAGTTTTTTATTCATCGCTATTTCATTTGGATTGCAGCTTATGGTGGCAGCCTGTACGCTGATGGCCAGCTTTTTGCCATTCCTGTCATATATGGTCCCTCTTATGGGACTTATCACCCTGCCGGTATTTTGCTGTGCAAATGCTTTTTTCTGCAGTTCATAACCCTGAACAAACTGTATATGTGCCAGTCTTCCGATAAGAGCAAAAACCGATATCGTGAAAACCGAGAGCAAGACTATCAAACGTTTTTTTGTTGCCATTCCCGGTGCTGCCATAAAATCTCTCCTTTAATGCCTCGTAAATAAAAAAGACTATAGACCGTGCAAAAAACAATTTTACACTATCCACAGTCTATGCTCACTTTTGACCACCGGACAAGTCAACCTGCTTCGCTGCCCGGTCCGCTATTCAAAAAGCCTCAGAAAACCGGCTGCCCTGTTGATAAATTTCGATACAGTATTCCCGTTTTTTTCGTTTTCCACGTCCGGGGATATCAACACAGTATAGTCATTCCTGGGAACCCTGATGTATACTATCTGGCTTTTGTCCGGCATTTGCATCCCCAGTCTGCTTTCAGCGATTTCCTTTATTTCGTTCAGATCGGTTTTTGTTTCTATCTGAACCCTGAGCAGCGAGTTTTCGTTCCTGATCTCTTCATAGACTTTTTCTCTTTGATTTATCTGATAACTGACCTTTGTAATTATGGCATACCTGCACATCACAGCAAGACCAGCAGCAAACACTGCAAGGATCGCCACGACCATCCTGAGCTTTATCTTCCTGTTGCTTTTATATCTTTTTTTTGCCCTCAGTACCTGGTTTTCTTCATAGACATCATATACAAGCTGTCTAGCGGCAGAACCATGTACATATTCATAGCCCTTTTGATTCAATTGTATTCACCTCTGAAGCAATATATGCCTTGTCTTGTATCTGTGATGTCCGGCCTTGCTGTTTTGCATCTGGTGCCGTCCGAGCAGAAATCGGGGTTCGGGGATCGGCCGGCGGGCCGATCCCCTGCAATTCCCATATCTTTCGTATATCCTGTGCTCGTCATTTGCTTCCTTACAGCTTGTCCTTCTCATCAGCTCCGCATGTCCGGGATCTTACTGTTTTTTCCTTTGTGTTTCGTCCAGCTCTTCATTTGTGTTTTCATTGTTTTTCTTCTGTAAATCAGGGTTTTATCTTTTGTCTGCCGTTCAGCCTTTGGTGACGCTCTCTTTTTCAGGTGCTTTCGCGCCATATGTCCTTTCAGAAGTTCCTTGTGTTTCTGAATCTTTAGTACAGCCTCAGAACTTTATCTTTTGTATATCATCGCAGATGGCGTAGCCGGTATCACTGCGATTTGTCTTTGGTACATATGATTATTGTCTTTGGTACATCGACTGGATTGTCTTTTGCATAAAATCTTATCAACTGAAGCGTTTCCTGATATCCACTGTCATCCCTCCCGATACTGCCGCCAGGAGCCCGGAACCTTAACCTTTCACAATTTCTCAGCAGTTCTCAGCTTGGCACTTCTGGCCCTGGGATTCTGTTCGACCTCCTGATCTGAAGGGAGTACAGGTTTTTTTGTCAATATCCTGAGCTCCGGCTTCTTCCCGCAAATACAGGCCGGAAATGACGGCGGGCATTCACAGGGTTTTTCACGCTTCTGGAATTCAGTTTTCACTATCCTGTCCTCCAGCGAATGGAAAGTTATGATGCTCAATCTCCCTCCTGGCTTCAGCAGTGAGACCGCACCTTCCACAGCATCCTTCAACGCTTCCAGTTCATCATTCACGGCGATCCTCAATGCCTGAAAGGTCCTTTTCGCCGGATGAGGGCCATTTCTTCTAGCCCTGGCCGGTATGGCAGCTTTCACGATTTCCGCCAGCCGGCCCGTGGTCTCTATCCTGCTTCTGCTTCTTTCCATTACGATGAATGAAGCGATCCGGGCCGCCCATCTCTCCTCGCCGTAGTCACGTATGATCTTCTTTATTTCTTCCTCATCATATGTATTCACTATCGTGGCAGCGTCAAGTTCATTGCCTCTGTCCATCCGCATGTCCAGCGGTGCATCCTTTTGATAGCTGAATCCGCGCTCAGCTTCATCCAGCTGATGTGAGGAGACTCCTATATCCAGGAGTATGCCGTCCACCTTGTCGAATCCGTGCTGTCTGACCAGATCCGCCATAAACCTGAAATTTCCGC
>DGEE01000100.1:17868-20236 GCA_002385815.1 Hungateiclostridiaceae bacterium UBA3934 | reverse complement strand
CATCCAGCATAACAGGCTTGTGCTCGTATCGCATCTTTTTCCTCCCTGCGGTTTTCTTTGCCGAAGCCCTGCTGCAGAAGGAGGGTCCTGGCCATTAGTTCCATGACCGCCCGACACAGTCCGAAGTTTGTCAGATACCCAACATCGCAAATGTCTCCGACAGGCTTTCCGGACTGAGGCTGTCGCCACCCATGTATTCTTCCCACCTGTCTCTGCTCCATACTTCCACTCTGTTGCCAACGCCAACAATGGTGACCTCTTTTTCGAGTCCGGCATGCGACCGCAGATCCGGGGGGATCAGTATGCGATAATGACTGTCGATCTTGCATTGTGCCGCGCTTGAGAAGAAAAACCTGCTGAATTCACGGGCTTTTGTGTTTGAAAGCGGTAGTGTTTCGAGTTTTTCTACGAGACTGTTCCATTTGGGCATGGAAAAGATAAAAAGACATCCTTCCAGCCCCTTCGCTATCATGAATTTCATATCCAACTCTTCTCTGAAGGCTGCCGGAATGATTATCCTGCCCTTTTGGTCTATAGTGTGCTGGAATTCACCATAGAACAACCATTTCACCTCACACTACCATTTTCAGACCACTTTCCCCCACTTCGTACCACTTTACATACATTTTAAATCAAAATCGAGGAATAATCAAGCTATATTTGGAATATTTTTAAGATAGGCATTTAGTCCCGGGTATTTAAGACCAGTTTAAGGAGCAAAAACCATAAAAAGGATCAGTCGATATCGCCGACTGATCCTTCTGGAGAGCTGCATTATCATCTCATTAATGGCCGACTGATCCGAAGTCTGGCCCGAATCTGCATGTGCAGCTGATATAAGAGTGCAGGTTTTCAGCTTGCCGGATAATTATCAGGAAGAGCTTCGATAAAAAGATCTTTTTCTTCTCATTGAAACGCTGAGAAGAATACCCACATTGAGATAATTCGCTATAAGTGAGCTGTTTCCCTGGCTCACGAAAGGCAGTGGTATCCCTGTAACGGGGAGTACACCTACGCACATGCCTATGTTCTCTATGAAGTGGAATGCAAACATCGCTGTGATGCATATGACCATGAAAGACCCGTACGGATCTCTTGCGTTCATCGAAACATAAACGCATCTGAACAAAAAGAAGAATACTATCAGTATGAATATAACAGATCCTATGAATCCCATTTCTTCCCCGATAACAGTGAAAATAAAATCCGTCTCCTGTTCAGGCACATAATACATGCTGCTGCTCTGTCCCTGAAGTCCGTGAAATATACCTTTCCCGAAAAGCTGGCCGGACCCGATGGTCATTTTGGAGCGGTATACCTGGAGGCCTGAGCCCAGCAGGTCTGATTCAGGAAAAATAAACGATATTATCCTGTTTCGTATATGATCGAATTTTTTCATAGGAAGTACGTAAAACCAGAGAACAGGTGCCGCTGCCAGAAAGAGTCCTGCTGCTATCAGAAAAAACCTGTATGGTATCCCGTATATGAATAGCAGGACAATAAAAGCAAAGACGAATACCATCGCCGTTCCGACATCCGGCTGCATCAAGACCAGCACAATGGGCAGCATTGCATATATCAGCAGCTTTATTACATTCTTGCCGATGTCCTTGCCTTCTTTCAATCTCTCGAAAAAAATCGGCACGACTACTGCAAATGCGACCTTCGACAGCTCAGAAGGCTGGAATTCACCTATAACAGGTACTTTCAGCCAGCTCTGGCTTCCATAATGCCTTTCCCCGATCAGCAGGACCAGGACAAGAAGCACTATACTGCCCAGATAGAGGACTATCCCAAGTGTCCGGAAATCCTTGTAATCAATGGCGCTGATGACAATAGCTGCCACTATGCCTATGCACAAACAGATGATCTGTTTAAGCCATACATTCGAAACACCCTGTACACCTAAAGCACTCCTGAGTGCAACGACACCGAACATTGACATAAGGATGACAGAAAAAAACAGCATATAGTCAAACTGTTTTAGATAATCGGTGCCTTTTGTCTTCTCTACGTAATACATTCAATCCACCCTGTCGATCCATCAGGCCATGTCAGCGCCTTCCAAATCAGTAATCATTTCTTATTCTCCTGTTTTGCTGCCATCAGCCGCCTCACTCCCGGTATCATCGTCTCCGCTGGCAGCCGCCTTTTCTCCTGTCTCCGTATCACTGTCCTCAATCGCCTCACTGTCGGATTCTGCAACACTTTCCAAAGCCTCTTCCTCTTCCTTCATCTTCATAAGCAATGCACCATACCGGCTCTGGCCGAGCGCGACTGGCTCCTCTTCAGCTTTCTTCCTGCTGATGATCCTCCTGTAAAGGAACAGCGCCAAACCGACTATGACCAGGATCACGGAAAGCAGTTG
>DGEE01000100.1:16214-17661 GCA_002385815.1 Hungateiclostridiaceae bacterium UBA3934 | reverse complement strand
ACCGTAAAGGATGAAGTACATAAAAAGGACTTCGCCGTCCACCTTTTTTTTCTTTCTGTAGAACAGCAGGAAAAGAAAAACTGCGATATCCCAGGCCGATTCATACAGGAAAGTAGGATGCACTCCGAATACAGAAGGATCAGCGCCTTCATTTACAATATACCTGTCAATGATATTCCCGTTCATTCTCCATGGAAGGTCAGTTATCGTACCGAAGGACTCCTGATTTGTGAAGTTGCCCCAGCGACCTACCCCCTGACCGAACACGAGGTACGGTATTCCGAAATCAGCCAGGTGCAGGAACGGTATTTTCTTCTTCTTTGTATACAGCCATGCCACAAGCAATCCACCGATAACACCGCCGTAAATAGCCAGACCTCCGTCCCTGATCCTGAAAATCGCTGTCAGGTCATTCTTGTACTGATCCCAGCTGAAAACCACATAATAGAGCCGCGCAAAAATGATGGCTACAGGCGCTGCAAAAAGAACGAGATCCAGGATGTTGTCCGGTGTCAGATCATACTTCCTGCAGCTTCTTGAGGCCATTATGACCGCGGCAAGAAATCCCAGTGTTATTATTATGCCATACCAGTATATCTCGATGCCGAAAACGATGAATGCATATTTTCTCAGCTCAAATTCCAGTCCCAGCCCGGGAAAACTGACAAGATTCAAGTCCATAGTATTGTCCCCCTTATATCCCCTGCAATCCTCCCACAGTTGATTGATGGCAGGAGCGGAATCTCATTGTATGGAAACACGCAAAATCCTTCATGCCAGACTATGTTCAAACAGGCCTGATTACTGACATGGCGAGGCTTTCCGTCTTAAAATGATCATGCAGGACCTCATTGATATATTCAAAAGATATTTTATCATAAACATCTAAATAGTCAAACATGTTAACACCCTTGAAATGCGCTGTTATGAACGAATGCGAGATCCTTTCCACAGAGTTGAACTGCCTCATGAACCGACCGCGGAACGACCTGACAAGCCTTTCGCATGCGGATTTATCCAGCCCGTGATTTCTGGCACCTTCCAATGTCCGGCAGAATCTCTCTCTCACCTGCATCGGGTCAGGCGACTCGCCTCCCATTACCGAAAATGCATACTGTTTTTCAAAACTGACATCAATGCCAAAGGATGAGTTCAGTAGACCTTCTTTGTACAACTGTTCGAACAGCTCTGAACTCCTGCCGATCAGGAGCTCGAGCAACAGCCTGACAGCAGTTTCATACATCAACAGCCCGATGCCCGTTTCACCATGACAACTGCCTTTGAAACCCAGCCGGAACATGGGTATTGAAACAGCCAGATGCTCCTCCACATAATCGCTGCTGATTGCAGCCGTTTCCTCAGGGTAGATCCTGTTGACCGGCGGCCGCGGCTCCTTATGAAGTATAGCAGCTTCCACTTTGCTGAATACGCTTTCCGGCTCAACATC
>DGEE01000100.1:15442-15896 GCA_002385815.1 Hungateiclostridiaceae bacterium UBA3934 | reverse complement strand
CTGAGCAGGTTGAAATACACCTTCCATCCCGGATTGTCCTGGTACATCATTATCTCCTGACCGATGATGCCCTTTTCATTCTCGACACTTTCCTGCGTGATATACGGATTCTGCACATAGTCCAGCAACAGGCTGAAGCTCTCATCAAATCTGTCTGTGCAGGAAAACAGGTATACTGTCTTATTGAAGCTGGTATAGGCATTTGGGCTCGAACCAAGCCTGGAATACTTCTCCATGACACTCTCGTCTTTCTGCTCAAACAATTTATGCTCCAGGAAATGCGCAATGCCGTCCGGCACACTGGTAACTTCGTCCTCGCCGGGTATAATGAACTCATTGTCTATTGAACCATAGTTGGCAGCAAAGGCAGCATATTTTTTCGTATACCCTTTCTTCGGTATCACAAAAGCCTTCAATCCGCTGCTGTGATCATATGTGTAAAGTGATTCGCCTG
>DGEE01000100.1:12999-15229 GCA_002385815.1 Hungateiclostridiaceae bacterium UBA3934 | reverse complement strand
ACATCATCCTTCGTGACTTTTTTAACCTTTTCAATGATTGTGGTGAAATCGTCACTGGTACCAGCTATCGTCTGGCTGAGATAGAAATCGACGACATTTATCTGGCTGTCCGTCAATGATTTGATGCCTGTTTCAATGCTCTTTACTGCCGCATCCATCTCCTGATCTGATATGTTGCCCTTTGCCATATCATCGAGCTGCTGTTCTATGATATCCAAAGCCTTTTGCTTGTTACCGATGTCAATACCGCTGCTGATTATCATCAGCCCCTTGAACTTCTCGAGCATAGAATAGGCATAGTAAGCCAGACCTGCCTTTTCCCGCACATTCCTGAACAACTTTGAGTGTATACCGCCGCCCAGTATCCCGTTACAGACCATGAGCGCCGGATAATCATCACTGTCGGGTGGCGTGTTTGTCCTGCAGCCAAGACAGAGCTTCCCCTGTGTCACATTCATCGTCTCGGTCACATGTCTGGTTCTTGTTTTTTCCTTCTTCACAAAACCATTCCTCAGCGTTGTGCTCCCGGTACGTTCTATCCCGGACAGCAGCTCCGCCACTCTTTCCGTCTCTTCGTCGCCAATGCTTCCGGCCAGGTATACCTGCATCGGGCAATTACCGATCATGTTCCTGTAGTGTTCTGTCAGCTCTTCGGCAGTTATTCCCTCAAGGTCTTCCACAAAACCATAGTCATATATCTCATAGGGTTCATTTCGGCAGACCTCCTCAAGACACCTGTCGACACTGTACTGCATCTTGTCGTTGACTCTGCCCTCTATCCTTATCTTCAGATTTTCTTTCTCCTGGGCAAGATATTCCTCATTGAATCTGCCATTTACCAGTCCCGGCCTTGCGACTATGTCAAAAAGCAGTGACAATCCGGCGGCAAAAGTGTCCGTAGAGTCAGGTACAAACTGTTCGGAAAGGAACTCCGTATAAAAATGGATGATATGCCTCTCGCCTTTTTTAGTCACACCACAATCAAAGGTTGCTCCATAAAGGCTTTCAAGCTCCATCGATATATCCCGGAGGGTCGGGTATGCCATACTCCCACGCCGCATCACTGCAGGCAGCAAAGCATTTTTTGTCGCATTCTCTCTGGTGAGATTGTCCTGAAAAAAGAAATGTATGCTGCTGGTCTTGAATTTATCCGTATCGATCCTGTAAATATCTATCCCATTGAATGAGGATACCCTGACCGCCTTGCCTGCTTCGAATCCGTTATTCATCTGTCCCTTCCTTTCATGGTACAGTGTTTGTATGCATGTAAGACTACATTATTATATTATAATAAATAAGCCGGATTGTATTCAATAACTGGAAGCAATATTGTGTTTTCAGCTCTACAGCAGCTATCGGCTCTCATCCACCTTACGGCTCAGAAAATCTCAGCCATTCTCCTTGATATTTCGTGCGTTTTTGGCAATAATACACTAAAAAGCTTTCGACGGGAGGTTCAAATGAGATATTCAACCATCAGAAAATATCCGATCACCCAAATGAAAAAGAGAAGTGTGCCGGCAGACACCGAATCGGTAATTGACATAAGTATAGGCGCCGCGGCCGGGTTGCTTGCCCTCATGTTTTTTCAAGGTCTGCTCCTGGGATATGTGATCAGAAGGCGCCGATACTGACAGCAACTGACCGGACTTTATAAAAACGAGAGCAGAATAAAGCCTGTCCACTCCGGATGAACCATATAAAACAGTTATGTGAATGGCATCAACACCCGATATTATATATACATACAATACGGGAGGTCACAGATGCCGGCACAGTTCAGTGAAACTGTACAACATGTCTGTTCCATTGCATCAGTCTGCTTTTCATTCTGTATACTGGTGCTTTCCGTTTTTTTCAAAAATGCTGAAAAAAAGCCGCGGCTCTTTGCATTGGCATTTCTGCCCGTATTCGTACTGAGCCTGACATCTGTCATATCTCATGGCACAGAGATATCCGCCATTGCGGCATTATATGCAGATGTCCTGCTGCTGCCCGGCATATTGGCCGCCATATTATTCCGCTCTGGCCACGTTTCGGCAGCTTTATCCATAACAACTCCGCCTGCGGTGATAACGGCGATCTGTCTTTCAAGCCCGTTCAGGGATTTCCTGTACCGGCATCAGCTCGGCTCTGCATTAATGATACTCGCCGCCATAGCAATATTGTACCTGCTCAAAAACGAAAAAGGAAATGAAAGCCTGGTTTACTGGGCTGTCGTTTTGCTCGC
>DGEE01000100.1:3521-12810 GCA_002385815.1 Hungateiclostridiaceae bacterium UBA3934 | reverse complement strand
AAGATCTCTTCATATATCGTTATGCTCTCTTATTTTTACAGGGCATTCCTCAAGCACCTTATCGATGAGTATGAAGCATCCAGGAAAAAACTCAGTGCCATAGACAGGTCCATCGAAGCAGAAGTAAGAAAGAGACTCCATGAAGTGGAAAGAGTGAACAGAAAGTTGCTCGACAAATCAAAAACCGACCCGCTGACAGGACTTCTGAATAAGGCCGCAATACTGGCTGCGGCTGAAAGATTGCTGACGGACAGGCCTGAAAAGGCACACTCGATCCTGATGTTCGATATCGATGATTTCAAGGATATCAATGATACCCATGGCCATATCACAGGCGACAAGTGCATAAGGATGCTGGCTGCAGTGATAAGAAACAATTTCAGAGGTGTCGACATGGCAGGAAGATACGGCGGCGATGAATTCATCGCCATACTGCCAGACACTAACGCCAGACAGGCTGTTGCCATTGCCGAACGCTTCAGGAAAACCATCGACGAAACATCTCTGCCTCACTTCACCATATCCACAGGCGTTTCCTCATACCCGGAAGACGGTCAGAATGTCAGGGCTCTCATAGAAGAAGCAGACAGAAACCTGTACAGATCGAAGAAAAAAGGCAAAAACGCCGTATCCCGCAGCAGTGTTTACTGAACCACAGGGCGGCTGCTTTTTCGGTCCGGAGTTCTTCCTGAATGTATACTCCCGATCGCAGCAAATATAAGCAAAAAGGCGCTGCAGAAAACAAACACCCCGATACAGGAAAATCTTACAGCAATACATGATGTGACCCCCATCCCCATCAGTTTGCCAATGCCATTGGTCATATCGCTCAAAGCCACGACTCTTGCCATGTACTCCCTGTCGGACGTTATCTGGCAACGTGCGGCAAGTATTATGCCGCAGATTGCCATGAAAGTCCCTTCGGCAAATTGAAGCAGCAAAACCACAGCATATCCCTTCACAAATGCATAAATCAACCATATGGATGCTGTTGCGGCAATTGATCCGTAAAATACCGCACTGCTGTGTTTTCCCGATCCTGCCTCCATTTGTCCCGCGATAAACATGGCAAACAAATCAGCCCCATAGTATACAGTAATCAGCAGACCCCAACCCTTTGGTGTGACATTCAGCATATCAAAAGCAAACGGGTAAAAAGCCAGATTGACTGACAGAGTACAGAAGCCAAGCACAAAGCCTGCTGCCAGCAGCTCCCGGATCGCCGGCACAGCTCTGCAGTATCTGATTCCTTCCCTCAGGCATGACATCGCTGCCTCATGTGAATCAGGCCTTCTGATTGTACTACTTTTCATGCTCACAGCTGCTATTGAGGAACCCGTCAATAATGCAGAAATAAGACAGCAAGCCGATGCTAAGAATATCAAAGGTACCGGGCCATATTCTTCCGTGAGAAACCCCGCCAGCACAGGACCCGCCAGATAAGCCGCACCTCCGGCTCCTGTCAGCATTGAATTGGCCCGGAACGCCCCTTTTTTTCCGGTTATTTCCTGCACATATTTCCGTCTGGACGGATTGTAAAAAACGTCAGAAACAGAAATCAGTATAAGGAGCAAATAGATATGTGTGATATTTTCTGCAAAGATAAACAGCAAAGCAGCCAGAGATCTGAATCCATCCATGAGCACGAGCCGTTTCGCCCCTCCGGACCTGTCACCGGCAACGCCTGCAAAAGGCGATATCAGGATGCCAGGAAGCGTCGACAGCGCTATTCCCGCCGCTGTTGATACCCCGGATCCGGTAATATCATACATAAGCACAGTCACAGCTATGAACCTTACGGCTTCGCCGAAGCTCAAAATACCCTGGCCAGCCAGAAATAAGCTGAAGGGCCTGCCTATAAAAATATCGCGTTTATTTTTCATATGGCTTCCCGGAATACGGAATCATATTGAATGGTATTCAGGATCATGGGGTTTATGCATCCTTCATCACTGCCTGACAGGTCCTTTTTCGATCAGATGCGGCATTGGCTGATATCTGCTCAGTCCCATATATTTCATTTCCGCTTCGTTGCCTTCACCGATCCTGATCCATGACTTGACCACAGCACCATCCATCCCTTCCATCAATAGCCTTTTTTCATCCTCCGCCAGGCTTGTATTTATTCTGTATACAACAGGTGCCTTTGTGGTCTCCAGCACCTCATGGACCCATTCAACTGCAGGAGCTGGTCTGCTTCCGTAAAATGCCATATAGAGGACATTGTCCACTCCCTTTGCCCAGATAAGTATGTCCGAGTCCGTGGTGTTCATAAACTTGAAATCCTTATTGCCGTATGACACTGTGGCGTCCTGACCATATGGGACATACGGCACCGGCATCGTATGGTTGTGACGCTCTGTTATCTTCACACCGGACAGTACTGCAACATTATACAGAGCGGATGCGATCTTGCACACTCCGCCGCCCACCGTGGTCGTCACCATGGTTCCAATATATGTGGGACCTTTCCTGAATCCCCTGCTTTCAATATAGGGGCCGATGGCATCATTTTGCGAAAAAATAGCTCCCGGTTTTACAACGATACCTGCCAGCATGTCAGCTGCCAGATGCACATTATACTCTTCGCCTGGCAGCGGGTCTTTCAGAACAGTCTTATAACCGCCAAGCATCACATATGTTTTGTTCCTTGCCACAGCTTCAATGAATTCACTGTCGTTGATCCATGGCATATTGCGTTCCGGTCCTGATGCCATTTCCGCATCAATGCCTTCCCCTCTAAACTCAGACGACTCGTCCTCACCAAGGGGCTGGGTCCCGCTGCATGGAGCTGTCATGACAAATTGTGCATTTATAAGATATACTGCGGCAAGTATTGCTGTTATAAGCCTGAGCAATTTCAGATACCTTTCCTTGTTAGTTTACGTTAGTTTTTTCAATAATCAGTCGATTTAGTACAATAAATAAATACCAGTAATATTGCTGCCTTTATCGACATATTGTCTTTTGAGAAAGGGATATCACTGAGATGATCAAAAACAACTGGAGCAGAATAAACATGGTGGTGTTGCTTGCGCTTTTTGGCATGATCTGCTGGGGTATTGCACCTGTATTTGCCAAGGCGGCTCTAAAAGACATCGATCCAACAGCTGGGCTGGTCCTTCGCACAATTTTCGCAGCCAGCGTAGTCTCCGGATGGGTCATAATAAGCGGGAACTTTTCAAAAGTGAGCAGCATACCTGCGGGTACATGGTGGCTCATCGGCATAGAAGCGCTTCTGGCAACGCTGGTGGGAGATCTGGCATATTATGCGGCATTGAAAAAGGGAGATGTGTCACTTGTCACAATAGTTATGTCTAGCTCGCCGCTGATAACTATACTGTGCTCAGCCCTGTTCCTCGGGGAACATATTACATTGATGCGTCTGATCGGTGCCGTCCTTGTGATCGCCGGCATTATTCTGATCGTCTGAATGCTCATGCGGTACTGCTTCCCAGTACTCTTATATAGTCTGCTGCAGGATCATATGTGCCCTGGAGTGCACACTTCTCCTGTTTCAGCAGCATTATATAGTCGATCACGTCTCTGGTGATCCTTTCACCAAGGCATATAACAGGTATTCCGGGAGGATATGCCATCACCATCTCTCCTGCGATCTCACCTGCCGACTCCTCAAGTCTCACGGTTTTTTTGCTGTTGTAGAAGGCATCTCTCGGGGTCACGATCATCTCCGGACTCTCAGGTATCTCAAAGTCTTTGGGCGCCTTGCTGCCGGTTCTGCCGGGTGAAAGCTGCCGGAGTGCATTTACAAGGGCAGTGACGTCCTCCTCTCTGTCTCCTATGGAAACTATGGCCAGTATATTGTAGAGATCCGACATCTCCACCTGTATGTTGAACCTGTCACGCAGCAGAGCTTCGACCTGATAACCTGTATAACCGGTTTGCTTTACATTTATGCCGAGCTTCGTCTCATCAAAATCAAAACACCCGTCCTGTCCTGCCAGTTCACGTCCAAAGGCGTAAAACCCGGGTATCCTGTTGATTTCATCTCTGGCCCATCTGGCAAGTCCAAGCGCTTTCCCCAGCAATTCTGCTCCTTTTGTGGCAAGCTGTTTCCTGGCTATATCCAGTGAACACATGAGAAGGTATGAGGCACTGGAGGTGAATGTGAGACTCAGCGATTGTCTGATCCTTTCCTTCGGGATCAGAGCGCCCCCTGAAAGCAGCACTGAGCTCTGCGTCAGTGAACCTGCTGTTTTATGCACACTGACGGCACTCATGTCAGCTCCTGCTTCCATGGCAGTGAGGGGAAAGTCATCGCGGAACATCATATGGGCACCATGTGCCTCATCTGCGATAACAGGTATATCATGCATATGTGCTGTCCTTATTATGGACTTTATATCAGAAGCCATTCCGTAATATGTTGGATTAATAATGAATACAGCCCTGGCATGAGGGTTTTTTCTGATCGCCTCTCTGACTTTTTCTGCTGAAATGCCCATGGTGATCCCCAGATCGCGGTTTATCTCAGGAGTCACATATACAGGCATGGCACCGCTGAGTATTATCCCCCCGACAGTCGACCTGTGTGCATTCCTCGGGATGATTATCCTGCTTCCGGGATCGCATGCACTCAGTATCATGGTCTGCACGCCGGATGTGGTTCCGTTCACCAGAAAATACGCATCTTCAGCCCCGTAAGCATCCGCCATAAGCTTCTGTGCTTCCAGGATCACCCCGGCAGGATTGTTGGCAAAGTCCAGGTCTTCCATGCCGTTGACATCCATCCTGAGCGCTTTTTCTCCAATATACCCGACCAGTTCCTGAAGCCCTCTCCCCTGCTTGTGGCCAGGCACATGGAAAGGGATCACATCGTCATCGATATATTTTCTGACTGCATCAAAAAGCGGAGTCCTGTTCTGGTTCATCCGCACAAAATCACCTGTAAATCGCCAAATGTCACTCGTCTATTATATGGCGCATTTATCAGGGCTGTGCATGACCGGATGTTCAGGTTGTACGACAGGCTGTCACCAGAAAATCTTCCACGTCCTACTCATATCTCAGTGATTCTATGGGATCAAGGTCTGCTGCCCGCTTCGCCGGGTAGACACCAAATATTATGCCCAGCGCCACAGATCCCAGAAATGCCATTATTATGACTTTCAAATCCACCACCGGTGGTATCTTGATAAGGGCTGAAATGATCCCGCCGGCAACTACTCCCAGCAATATACCCACGAGGCCTGCGATCCCGGTCATCAGCATGGATTCGGTCAGAAACTGCAGTACTATATCCTTCTTCTGGGCTCCCAGGGCCTTCCTGATGCCTATCTCTCTTATCCTCTCCGTCACTGATACCAGCAGGATATTCACTATGCCGATACCTCCGACTATCAGTGTGATGACAGCTATCACAAGAAGTATCGATGAAACGACACCCAATACATCACTGAACGCTTTCTGGATATCAGCAGAATTCTGGGCCATATAGACATCTTCGCTGCCGTGTTTCATCTCCAGATATTGCACGATCCTTCTGCCTACTTCGCGCAGTTTATCCTTCTCCACCAGCGACACATCTATAGATGAAAGCCTTTCACTGTTGGGATATAATTGCTGTACAGTCGTGATCGGCATATAAATGACTGCAGGTATCAGGTCACTCTCCATGATGCCTTCGAACATGTTCTCGCCGCTGCTCATGACACCAATTATTTTAAGAGAAACAGAGGTACCCGAGCTGGTCTTGAGCGTAATGGTCTCCCCGGTGACATCCTGGCCTTCCTTGAAAAACTTTTTGACGAAGAGCTCGTCAACCACGACGAACTTCGATCTTTTCGTTACATCGAAATCGTTTATGAATCGGCCATACTTCATTTCGATGATGCCAAAATTCTTGAACTGTGAGGAAACACCCAACACCAGGGCATCCTTTGTTTTGTCATCGATACGGATGGTACCCCTTTTCTGGATATTGGTCGAAATATTCTTGATCTCAGGTGCCGCTTCCTTTACATATTCCATATCCTTAAGTGTAAGCCAGTCCTTTTTGTCCACATTCATGTTTTTGTACGTGATACTTATGGTATTCGCACCAATTTTCTCAAACTGCGCATTCATGTAGCTTTCGGTGGCACTGCCAAGGGCCATGATCGTAATGATGGAAAATACCCCCATCACAATGCCGAGCATTGTAAGGAACGACCGGAGTTTATTTGATTTGAGGCTGTCTAAAGCCTGTATAAAGCTTTCGGAAAAATTCATCTGCATACCTCATTTCTTTCCTGTCAACTGTCCGGGTGGTCCTGTCTCCGATGCGGATGATCCGCCGGCACATCGGCGGAATCTGTCGCCGGACCCTGCTGGTGTCACTGTTTGATTCTGACCCTCATACCGTCACTGTAGCTGGGCTGAGGGTCGATGACCACCAGTTCACCTTCTTCCAGGCCTTCAAGTATCTCGACGCTCATATCGGAATTTATCCCGGCCTCTATCCTGCGCTGCTCTATCCTGTTTGATTCGGTATCGATCACGAACACCATAAGATTATCGTCTCTGTCAGGCTTGATAGCCTCCATCGGTGCCAGCAGGACTCCGCTCTTGTCTACAGTGGCTATCTCACAGGTGACGTTCAGACCCGGCTTCAGGATGCCTTTGGTGTCATCCACGCCAATGATCACTTCGACCACTGTTTCGTTCCCATTGGCTGTCATGGTCGTAGTGGCCACAGGAGATACACTCTCGACGACTCCTGATATCTCAGTCCTCTTATCGATGGCATCGCCTGTCACCCTGACCTTTTGACCTGCTGATACACTCTTGATGTCATATTCGTTTACCTTTGCCCTTATCCTGAGCTTATCCGGGTTTATTATCCTGTAAGCCGGCTGCATGCTGCTGGTGAATGCCCCCTCCTGCACGCCCACATATGCTGCGACACCGTCAATGGCAGCCCTGCACAGTCCATTTATATCTTCGATCTTCTTCTCCAGATCAGATATCTGGATATCAGTTATCTTCATGTTTTCTTCAGTAGTTTTCCTGGATTTATCTCTGGCTTCGACAGCAGCCTCATAAGCCAGTTTAGCATTTTTCAGACCACTCATGCCCGAATCGGCTTCCCTGAATGCTTTTTCCGACATGTCAAGCTCAGCCTTTGAAATGGCATTGGCTTCATACAGTGCCTTGTTGTCTTCATATGTCTTTTTTGCATCATTATAATTTCTTTCAGCCGCTTTCAGATTATTGAGAGCTCTTTCGACCTCGGCATCCGCCGCCTTCGAATCCAGTGCTATCTCCTGCGTCCTCCTGTTGATCTTCAAAGTCTCAAGCTGGGAGTACATCCCGCTCATATCGACTTCGATCAGCTGCTGGCCGCTCTTCACCTGCTGCCCTTCTTCGATCATTACCTTGGTCACCTTCAGCGGTGTGTCAAAAAAGACTTCTGATTTCTCTACTTCTTCAATGACACCGTCGGCATATATCCATGAAGAGATGTCTCCTGTCATCACAGCTGCGGCCTGTACGCTTACCGCACCTGAACCCGGCGAATCAGCAGCCCGTATTGCTCCAATCGCGACCAGGGCGACAGTTATTATCACCAATATGCTTCCGATGATCAGCTTTCTGTTCATTGTGTTACCTCCATAAATGTCTGTAATCCGGTTGCGGGACCGCAGTTACATTAACTGCAGTTTAGCCGGCATACCGTATATGCCGATGACCAGACCAATGATAAATATTATAGCTGTTACTATATAGACATGTTTCTTTTTCAGTTTGCTGACAGCAGTAAAACCTATAGCCATTAAAACATATCTCCATATGGTGAAAACGTCGATACCTGCAAGAAAACCATAGACATACGGATCCACATCCTCCGGAGAAACCAGTGAAGCCAGGCTGGTAAGGGCTGCTGTCTGGTGCAGACTTCCTGTGTAATATGAAATGGCTGTGAGCATAAGGGTATACAGGACAGATATGATGCCTGCATGTACCACGACAGACAGGTATGCTTTGAACTTGCCTTCACCACCCATGATCCTCATGATGATATAATACAGCAGAGCCGTAAGAAGAAACACTACTGCCGCCTGGAAAGGCATAGTCACAAGGCCTGTGACAAGACCGCTGGACAGCCCGGCTTCAATCATCTCCGGTGTCATCTCCAGTCCGAAGGATTCCAGATACTCGGACTGAGCCGCAATTGATTTTCTCACCATTTCTTCATACAATGGCATCCTGACCGCAAAAGGAACAGCAGTCGTTACCGAACCGAGGATCAACCAGAACAGCACCCTCGGCTTTTCAGCCAGCTCCTCCATCAGCCTGCCCGGAGAAGCAAACAGCCATATAAGTCTTCTGAAAAAGCCCGGCCGTGAGCCGGGCAGCTCATGATCCATATTCTTTATCTGGGTATCAGACAAAATATCATCCTCTTTCCTTTATCATGTTTATATCTGTGGACAGTTCCCTGACCGGGAACCTGCCTGTATATCCGACTTCCAGCATAAGATAATGCTGTCATCGGGCAACCTGTGCCTTCATTTCCCTGATCATATCCCTGGCATCGATGGGATTCTCCACCTTCTCATCACTTATGAGAAAGCCGTCTCTGAACCTGACGATACGTTTGGTGTGTCTGGCTATATCATGTTCGTGCGTCACAAGGACGATAGTGACACCCTCCCTGTTCAGTTCCTGGAATATTGCCATTATATCCTCTCCTGATACAGTATCCAGGTTCCCGGTAGGCTCGTCAGCAAGTATGATAGCCGGATCGTTAACAAGAGCCCTTGCTATCGCTACTCTTTGCTTCTGACCACCGGACAGCTCATTTGGCTTATGATCTATCCTGTCCAGGAGCCCTACCTTGTCGAGTGCCTCAAGAGCCTTTTCTCTGCGCTCCTTTTTGCCGGCACCGGCATATACCATTGGCAGTTCCACATTTTGAAGTGCATTCATTTTCGGAAGCAGGTTGAATGACTGGAATACAAATCCTATTTTCCTGTTCCGTATATTTGCGAGCTCGGCATCATCAAGTTCCGATATGCTGACGCCGTCCAGTTCATAGTATCCGCCGGTGGCTCTGTCAAGGCATCCCAATATATTCATGAGGGTCGATTTCCCTGAACCCGATGGTCCCATAACAGCAACGAACTCACCTTTGTCGATGGAAAGGTCTACATCCTTCAGAGCTTCAACCTGTACCTTGCCCGTATCGTATATTTTTCCTATTCCTTCCATTTTTATGATCATGATCGTACCTGCCTTTGCGGATATATATCTGCTGTATAGTCACCTATCGTTAATACGGTTTTTT
>DGEE01000100.1:1118-3191 GCA_002385815.1 Hungateiclostridiaceae bacterium UBA3934 | reverse complement strand
ATATCGTTCTTATATATATTCTGCTCAAAACCAAGTATGTGCGTTTCAACACTGATGACCGGTGATTCTCCGAAGGTCGGGTTGAATCCCACATTTGTTATGCTGTTGTATAACTCCCCGCAGTAAAGGGTCTTCGTCAGGTAAACCCCGTTGCGGGGCATTATCAGATATTCCTCCGGACGCAGATTGGCTGTCGGGAAGCCTATCCTTCTTCCCATCCTCTTTCCGTCCAGAACCTCTCCCATTATCGAGTAATGCCTGCCAAGGAGTACCGAAGCCTTTTCCATGTCACCCTGTAAAATGCATTCACGGATAATTGTACTGCTGACCACTTCTTCACCCAGTTTCACGGCAGGGATGATTATGGCCCTGATATCATACTTCTTACAGAGCTCTCCGAGCAGCTCGCTGTTGCCCCTGCCCATATAGCCGAACCTGTAGTTGAAGCCGGCGACCACAACCCGGGCCCCGAGCCTGTCCACCAGGATATCCCTGACAAATCTTTCAGGCTCCATCCTTGAGTATTCCTCATCAAACTCGTCAAACCAGACATGGTCCAGCCGGGTCTCTCCGAGGATCTGTATGCGTTTTCCGACTGTAGTGAGCAGTGGTGTGAAAAGGCTTTTTCTGATTATATTCTCCGGATGCTTTGTAAACGTGTATATTACCGATTCCAGTCCACTTATTCCGGCTTCATTGATAAGAGCATTGACAAGTACCATGTGTCCCACATGCAATCCGTCGAAGTTCCCAAGTCCCACTGCAGTTGAGCGTTTTTTGAATTTTATGCCTTCATGACCGTATATCGTTTTCAATTCAGCAGACCCCATTCAGTAATCAGAAAAATTTCCTTACTTTTAAATAATTCCCGCTTTCTCTATGTATAATCGTACCAAGAGCGACAAAATCCCCACCGCTCCCATATACACGTATCAGGTTTGTCTCATTTCTGTCTGTACAGTCCGGCTGCATTGTCCGTATGCCGGAAAGAGGTATCTGCATCCCGTTCATGAATTTCCTCTCGGATGCCTCATCCAATATACAGCTGCCGAGGTTGCCAAAAACCCTGTCCGGACTGATCATAACATCCGCCAGAGTCCCTCTCTCTTTTCTCTCGGACAGCTCTTCAAGAGTGACGGACTCGGATATGTGGAAAGGTCCTGCCCCGAGTCTCAGCAAAAACGACATGCATCCGCCGCACTTCAGTGCATCTCCTATATCTGCACACAATGTCCTGATATATGTCCCCTTTGAGCAATGGATATCAAACAGGACTCTTATAACATCATCTCTTCTGATATCCAGCACCTTCGCAGAATATATCTCGACTTCCCTTTTGCTCCTCCTGATTTCGACACCCTCACGTGCCAGCTGATACAGTTTTTTGCCCTTGACCCTCACAGCAGAATGCATCGGCGGGAGCTGCATATATTTGCCCTGGAACGAAGCAACAGCTTCAATTATATCAGAATCCGACAGGTCCGGTTTTTGTCTGGCAAGTACCACGCCAGTGGTATCCTGTGTGTCCGTGGTTATGCCCAGGGTCAGCTCTGCCCTGTAAAGCTTGTCCTTTTCCATCAGGAATTCCACCGCTTTTGCAGCCCTGCCGACACAGACCGGCAAAACACCCGCAGCCATAGGATCCAGTGTCCCGGCATGTCCTGTCCTCCTGATGCCAGTCAGACCGCGGACCAGTGCTACCACGTCAAAGGATGTCATCCCGGGAGGCTTTAATATATTGAGTATACCGTCCATATCAAAGCATCCCTCTCAAATCATCAAGAAGCATTTCCCTGACCCTTCTGAGATCCGCGTTGCTGACTGTGAACCCTGCTGCTTTCATGTGTCCGCCTCCCGAATATTTTGCTGCTATCGCTGAGACATCGACATAACTGTTTGACCGGAGATTTACCCTGATATCGCCGTTTTCCATCTCCCTTAGCATGGCAGCAGCTTCGACACCGCTGATGTTCCTTGCCATATTTATGATACCATCGCTATCTTCATCCGCTGCTCCGGATCTCTGCATGGCCGCATTGGAAACGCACATGACGGCGATCCTGCCGTCTTCAT
>DGEE01000100.1:0-912 GCA_002385815.1 Hungateiclostridiaceae bacterium UBA3934 | reverse complement strand
CGGACACCTTTTTTAAGCAACTCGGAGGCGATGATGTGAGTTGCAGATGTGGTATTGCTGTATCTGAAGCCTCCGGTATCCGATGCGATGGCCGTGTACATACATGTCGCCGCTTCGTTGCCGGGATCGATGCCCATCCTTCCAAACAATTCGAATACTATCTCTGCTGCAGCTGCGCAGGTCGCATCCACATGATCCAGCATTGCAAATCCCGGATTCGTAGTGTGGTGATCAATATTCACCGTTACAGGGCATCTGTCAAAGACTGCCCTTCTGCTGCCCAGTCTGTCCAAATCGCCGCAGTCCAGAGCTATTGCCAGATCATATCTCCTGTCATCAGAATCATATATCTCACACAGCTCCAGACCCGGGAGGAATTTATAGATTTGCGGTATTTTTTCCTCAAGAAGCACCAGGACATCCTTACCTGCTCCGGTCAGCCCAACGGCCAGTGCAAGGGAAGAGCCTATGGCATCTCCGTCTGCAGCTACGTGAGGCAATATTACTATGCTGCCGGCTTCAGCTATCGTTTCCGCTATCTTTTTCAGCATCTGTTTCTCTCCTGTCGCCCTGAAGAGTTTCATTTATGAGCTTGTTTATATATACTCCGTGTTCTATGGAATCATCCAATTCGAATATGATCTCCGGCGTATAACGCAGTTGTATCCGTCTCCCTATCTCGCGCCTTATGAAACCGGCAGCACTCCTGAGCCCTTCGATGGCGTCCCTTTTCTCATTCTCATCTCCAAGGACGCTTACGTATACCCTTGCATATCTCAGATCCCTGGTAACATCTGCTGCCGTAACACTGATCATTTTAGCGATCCGCGGATCCTTCAGTTCGTTTTGTATGATGAAACTGACCTCTCTTTTGACCTCTTCGGAAATCCTGTCTGTCCTGTCCATAAAACC
>DGEE01000079.1:1583-2913 GCA_002385815.1 Hungateiclostridiaceae bacterium UBA3934 | reverse complement strand
ACCGCCATATTCGAATGCAAAGACACACAGGTGCGTGATGTGCTCAACCACATCCAGAAGGAGGAGCAGAAGCACGGAGAAGCTATCTTCAAATATATGCAGAGCAAGGGCATGTACAATCCGAAATGAATGTTTCATGGGCATAGCGCCCCTCAGTGGAGTGTTGAGCTGAGTGAAGAACTGATCAGGATGCATAAAATCAAAGGCTTGAGCTGATGCGCTCCAGTGCTTTAGACTGGGCCACGCGTATGAAGATCGCACGAAATACAAACATCCCCTTCATAGTGAAGGGGATGTTTTATATTCTGATAGTTGAACCAATTCGGTGATACTCATCCAAACAGCGAGAATGTGGCAAACAGCCCGGCCGTCAGGGACGATATGAGCGAAACGACAGTGATCTGCGTATTGATGGACGGACCGGCAGTATCCTTGAAAGGATCGCCTACCGTATCACCAACGACCGCTGCCTTATGAGCTGTTGAACCTTTTCCGCCTTCGTTCCCGGCTTCGACATATTTCTTGGCATTGTCCCAGGTCCCGCCTGCATTCCCCATCAGCAGGGCAAGGAGTATACCACTCAGTATGTTCCCTACGAGGAAACCGCCTATTGCCTTTACACCACCGATAAAACCGACCAGAAGAGTTGCGGCTATTGCGACCAGGCCTGCGGGTATCAGTTCACGGAGCGCACCTCTGGTAGCAATGTCTATGCACTTGTCGTATTCGGGGATTGCACCTTCCTTGCCTTCCTTGAGTCCGGGTATCTCTTCGAACTGGCGGTGTATCTCAGCCACCATGCGCTGTGCATTCCTGTCCACGCCCATAATCAGCATAGCTGAGAAGATGGCTGGTATAGCGACACCAACGATCATACCGAAGAATACGATGGGATTCATCACATCAAAGCCTGTCAGCAGTTCGAGCCCGTTCTCAGCCAGGGCTGCATTTGCCTCAGACATATATGCCCCGAGTAATGCTATGACCGTCAGACCTGCTGCACCTACTGCAAAACCTTTGGTGATGGCCTTTACCGTATTTCCGGCGCTGTCCAGCTCATCAGTGATCTTCAGCGCCTCTTCGCCCAGATTACCCATTTCAACGAGTCCCCTGGCATTATCTACGATAGGCCCGTAAGCATCATTAGATATTATCATGCCAACTATTGAAAGCATGCCTATTGCAGACATCGAGATCCCGAACAGTGCGTCGGTGATGCCGGGAGCGATACTGTCACATATCAGGTAAGATGTCAATGACGATATACCGATACCCAGCAATGCCGGAAAAGCACTCAGCAATCCATAGCTGAAACCTGAAAGTATAGTGA
>DGEE01000079.1:0-1420 GCA_002385815.1 Hungateiclostridiaceae bacterium UBA3934 | reverse complement strand
GTTCCGACCATGAGACCGATGGCAGTCGCTGTCCAGTAACGCCAGTTGAAACCGAAAATATATGTTGCACCGGCAGTCAGAACAGCAAAAAGAGCTGTCGTGATATATGTGCATTTGTTCAATGCTGCGCTGGGATTCCCGCTCTTGCCTATACGCCCGAATATGAGACCTGTTATTGAAGACAGAAGGCCAATGGCTGCATAACAGAAAACCATTCCTGTATTCATGCCCATCTCGCCGTCGATGGCCATTGCAAGCACGATGGCCGCAGCCATGGCTGCAACGTTGGAGTCAAACAGGTCAGCGCCCATGCCGGCAACGTCACCCACATTGTCACCAACATTGTCGGCTATAACAGCCGGATTGCGCGGATCATCCTCAGGGATGCCGAGTTCGACCTTTCCCACAAGGTCAGCACTGACATCGGCCGTCTTCGTGAATATCCCGCCGCCTGCCTTGGCAAACAGAGCCAGTGACGATGCACCAAAGCTGAAGCCCAGTACGGCCGTGGCGTCGCCTGTAAGCATCAGGATGCCGGTCACACCCAAAAGGCTGGTGCCTACGACTGCCATGCCCATTACGGCACCGCCGCGGAAACCGGCCATGAATGACTGGTTCATGCTTTTTGTTGCTGCTTCAGCACTCTTTACATTTGCTATCGTTGCAACAAAAATACCAATCTTTCCTGCCAGTGCCGATAAAGCAGAACCAATGATGTAAGAGACAGCCATCATTATATTCCCGCTGATACTGCCCTTCCAGAACGGTGTCGGCAGAAACAATACTATCAGCACTGCGACGATGGCGACGAATATCGCCAAAATCCTGTATTCCCTGCCAAGAAAGGTGTTCGCGCCTTTCCTGATAAGCTCCCCGATCCTGGCTACCTCAGGATTGGAGGATGGTTGTGACTTTACCCACGTATAGAGCCATGCTGCTACACCTAAAGCGAGTAAAGATACCAGTATTGCTACCACTGGCCAATTCATTGAACATGCCCCCCAACTGTTGATTTTACACACTGCATATACATATGGTCACCGGCGAAAATATATCTGTACCGGCAGTGCAATTTTCACCGATTATCATTATAGTCTTATGGTTTGGGAAATGCAATTGAAATATACCGTTGAGATGATTTGTTTGCCAAAAGGAATTTGTCAGAAAATATTTATATTATTTAGTCAAAATCTATTTGCTTTTTTGATTCGTTATGCTATTATTTTTAGCGATAGGATATCTTTAAATTCGATGCAGAGACGTCGACAAGATATCACAATATCGGGTTGCCACATAATAAGCCTTGTCCATCTCTGCATGGGCAGGGCTGTTTTATTGTTCAGGGACTCGAATAAAAAAAGAAGGAGAGGTTATCATGAGTACAAAATCATCCATCGGCAACACTGGCATCTACGATGCG
>DGEE01000036.1 GCA_002385815.1 Hungateiclostridiaceae bacterium UBA3934 | reverse complement strand
TGTGGGATTTTCAATTCCCTGGCAGATTTTTCATCACTGATTATATTTCCTGCAACTGCAGGCACCTCGTTGTCTGAATACCTGATCTGACTACCGAAGACTTCGGCTTCGACAGAAAGGTCCATTATCGTCATAGCTGCCGCCGATGGATATTTCTCAGACAGTTCATAAATGCAACTGAATTGATCCTCGCCGTTCCTGATCACTTCAGGTATGGTCTTGCCGGAAAGCTCCAGGCCCGGATATGTCATTATGGGCATGGGAACTCTTTTCTCTGAAGCAGTGATATCGCGGATCCATTTCTTCATATTAATTGACATGGCAAAACTCCTTTTCCGAATATGCTTTGATGAGATTCCCCGTTGTGCAATTATCCAATGGGGGAATGACAATACACGTTTATCCTACTATAATCGTCGAAGTGTTTATATAAATAGATTTCAAAGAATTGTACTATTTTATTATTTTATGTTCTGTGTTAAAATACATAATAAACCAACAGACAGGTGTTTTTATCATATTGACTGAAGCTGCATACAGGCTCCATTTTATTCAGACAATACCTCGACCCATTACTGAAATCGTGAAAAAATACAAAATATTATAATAAAGTTCAATACCGGGCAGCGTTAAAATAGTATGATTTAAGTCGGGCCATCAGAAATGGCGTTCCGGCACTTACTCATCCCGGTATATCGGAGAGACTGCATATCGATACCGGTATTCCGGCAATACCCGGTATACTGGCTGATATCACAGACCGCAGTTGTCGCAGAAAGAGAGTACTGATAATGATTAACAGAACGCTCGGGGAATTCGGGCCCGACCCGGTCAGGATGAAGCATGCCGTACAGACCTACAGCCGCTCTGTTGGGGCCGGCTGCAGCATTATGGACGAACACGGTGAATACCTTGTTGAGGATCATCCGGGCAAACGATGTGAACTGTGCAGGATGATGCAGGACAGAGGTAAAAAGTGTGCCAGTGCACATCTGTATGGTACTTATCAGGCTGAAAGATTTGGCGGGAGGTATATATTTTTCTGTCCCATCGGTCTTGTGCACTGGGTTTCGCCCATCTTATGCGAAGGTGGCGTCAGAGGAGCGCTTCTGGCCGGACCTGTACTGATGATGGAGCCGGATGAGCTGCTTATCGAAGAGATCGCGGTCAATGGAGGCTTTGACAAAAACGAGATCAGCCGGATCGAAAAACTGGTACAGGATTTGCCTGTCATAAGCCCCGAGAGAGTGAACGATCTGGCCGAACTGCTCTATATGGTATCGCTGTATATAACGGGGGCGAATGATCCATCGAAGCACCGGATCGAATCAATGGAACAGCAGTCCAGGATATCTGAATACGTGCATTATATCAAATCAATAGAACAGGAATGTGCCAGTGCCCGGACATATCCGGTGGAGAAGGAAAGAGAACTGCTGTCGCTGATATCACTTGGCGACAAGGCCGGCTCACAGAAAGTTTTGAATGAAATACTCGGACATGTGTTTTTTACCTCCGGCGGCAATTTCGATGTGATAAAAGCGAGGATACTCGAGCTCATAGTGCTGCTGTCAAGAGCCGCACTGGAGGGAGGGGCAGATGTGGAGCAGATATTCGGTCTCAACTTTAAATACCTGTCCCAGATAAACGAATTTACGACAGTCGATGAACTGACATACTGGCTTTCAGGCATAATGACCCGATTCACCGACTGTGTTTTCGATCTTAAGGACGTAAAGCACATTGACGTTATATATAAAGCCATCGACTATATCAAGAGAAATTATATGAAGAAAATAATGCTGGAGGATGTGGCAAACCATGTACAGCTAAGTCCATCATATTTTTGCTCGGTGTTCAGGCAGGAGATGAAATGCAATTTCAATGCGTATCTGAACAGGATCAGGATAGAGATGAGCAAAAAACTGCTGATGGACAATGATATACCGCTGGCAGATGTGGCGAACCTGGTGGGGTATGAGGATCAAAGCTACTTCACAAGGGTATTCAGGAGCCGTGTAGGCATCAGCCCAGGCAAGTACAGGGAGAGAAAAGGGCAGATAATTTTAAAGAAGTAAATATAAATTGGGACTTGGATCCCGGGAGAGGTGCTTAATATGAGTATACTGACTGAAATCTCACAGAACCTGCAGCAGGGCAGGGCTAAAGTAGTAAAGGAACTCGTGGAGAGAGCTGTCGGGGAAGGTATCGATGCGAAGGTGATACTGGAGCAGGGCTTGCTCGATGGTATGTCCGTGATCGGTGAGAAATTCAAAAAAAATGAGGTATATGTACCACAGGTCCTGATTGCAGCCAGGGCAATGAAGGCTGGTACGGAGGTGCTTCAGCCATTGCTTGCCTCCAGCGGCGTAAAAGCTAAGGGCAAAGTCGTTATCGGTACGGTCAAAGGAGACCTGCATGATATCGGCAAAAATCTCGTCAGAATGATGATGGAAGGGAAAGGCCTGGAAGTCGTCGATCTGGGAGTAGATGTCCCTGCCGAAAAATTTGTTGAAAAGGCTAAGGAGATAGATGCGGATATAGTGGCCTGCTCAGCATTGCTGACCACTACCATGACTGAGATCAAGGTAGTTGTTGACGAGATTGTCAATGCCGGCATAAGAGACGATGTAATCATAATGGTTGGCGGAGCTCCGGTGACCGATTCCTTCTGCAGGGAGATCGGAGCTGATATTTATACCCCTGATGCGGCTACTGCAGCAGAAGCGGCCGTGGAAGCAATCAGCTCTGCAGTATGATGACACTGCAATTGGCGCACAGTGATATATTTGTCCAGATAATTACTTTCCAGTTTACCGATCGATAAAAACGCTCTTGACATGTGTCAATATGCGATGCTATAATACAAAAGCTGTTGGGACAGAAGGCGTTTCAACGAAATGTCCGGAAGTCCGACAACTGTTTTGTAAAGAGGCATGTTGGCATTCTTTCGCAAGGAGCGTTTTTTAACGCGGGTCTGGAAGGATATGGCGACGTTTCTCTGATGCAGGGTGGAGACATTCCGTGGTTGAGAAAGTCGCATATTTGATAAAAAAGGC
>DGEE01000137.1 GCA_002385815.1 Hungateiclostridiaceae bacterium UBA3934 | reverse complement strand
ACCTTGCAGGCCGGAAGACCTATGGCTTCGATCATGTCCTCGAGTTTTTGGAATTTGAGGCTGGTAAATTTGAGCTTCTTTCTGATGCACTCCACCATATCGTGATATTCTTCAGTTTCGTGATTGCAGTATTCATCCAGGCTGGACGGCTCACAGCCCTCGATTTCCTTTATGGTGCGGCGTGTGATCAGATCCATTTCCGAACGCGATCTTGAGAAATTCAGATATCTGCATCCAAACATCAGCGGCGGACACGCCGGTCTGATGTGCACTTCCTTTGCATCGAAATATTGCAGGAGTTCAGCTGTCTCTCCCAACTGCGTTCCCCTGACTATTGAATCATCGCAGAAGAGAAGCCGCTTATCCCTTATCAGTTCGGGTATGGGAATCAGCTTCATTTTGGCCACCAGGCTGCGTATACTCTGCTCCTGAGGTATGAAGCTCCTGGACCAGGTCGGCGTATACTTCACAAAAGGCCTGACATATGGTATGCCTGATTCATTCGAATAGCCCAGGGCATGAGCTATACCTGAGTCAGGGACTCCCGCGACAGCATCGATATCTCTGATGTCACCTCTGGCAAGTGCCTGACCGCATTTATACCGCATCATCTCCACATTCCTGCCTTCATACGATGATGCCGGATAACCGAAGTATACCCACAGGAACGCACATATTTTCATCTCATTCCCTGGCGGTGAAACAGGCGTGATACCCTCTGGCGTCAGCAAAACTATTTCTCCGGGTCCCAATTCGTATTCCAGGCTGTATCCAAGATTCGGGAGCGCACTGGATTCCAGTGATACACAGTATGAATCATCCTTTTTCCCTACCAGCAGCGGCGTCCTGCCCATTCGGTCTCTTGAAGCATATATGCCTTCCTGTGTGAGGACAAGCATCGTACACGAGCCATCTATCGCCTCCTGCGCTGCCAGGATCCCATCTTTGAACGTTTCTTCCTGGTCGATGAGAGCCGCGACTAATTCCGTAGGGTTTATCTCTCCCCTGCTCATCTCGAGAAAATGTATGTAGTTGCGTTCAAAAGCCTTTTTCACCAGTTCGTCGATATTGTTGATCCGACCGACAGTCGTCAGTGCATAATGCCCATGATGAGAACACACTGTCAGTGGCTGGGCTTCCGTATCACTTATGCACCCGATCCCCATGTTCCCGGACATCTCAGCAAGATCGCTCTCGAATTTTGCTCTGAACTGGATATTTTCGATATTGTGTATGTACCTGGAAAAACCACTGCCTGAAAACACTGCCATCCCGCCCCTGCTTGAGCCCAGATGCGAATGGTAATCGGTCCCGAAATAGAGATCCATTACACAGTCATTTCTTGATGCAACTCCGAACACTCCGCCCATCATTACCTCATCCTATATATCAAACTGATTTATATGTTTTATAACATACTATCATTTTAGTTGTAAATCAGAAAGTGTCAAGTGAAAACAACAAAAGGGACGCATTTGCGTCCCCTGTCATCCAGTGTATCGATACTGTATGGCATCTTTCTTTCCAGTCATCACGTCTGCCTGCCATTCAGTCTGTCTCTGTCCTGTCTGATACCGCCGACCTGATCATTACTCTCCCTGAGGTCCGTTGATCAGGTAAAGGATCTTGACCGCATTTCCTGCTACATTCTTATTCTCATATACTGCTGTTACGCTTACATAATATTCTGTCCCGTAAGCAAGCCTTCTGAAATCCCCATCATAATACCTGGCGGACGGATCGAGGACCACGGATGTGGTATCCTTATCATATGCCTTCTCATAATATCCGTTTGCAGGATATACGGGGTTCTCATTTTTCCGTGATATGACAACACGGTATTCCCTGAGCAGCGGAGAATCCAGCTTATCCCACTTCACCAGCAGTTTACCGTCAACATACTCCGTACTCACTTTCGGTGCCGGAAACAACGCAGGGCTCTCCTCCCCGACATACCTGCACCTGATAGTGTTGCCGGTGACAGTTCTGTCCTTATAGACGGCCGTCACGCTGAAATAGTACCGCTCACCATTGATAAAATATCCGCCGAAGTCACCGTTGGTGTATTCCGTAGAGTTGTCTATCACAGCATAGTTTCTGTTGACATCGGTGATGGAATACAGATAGCCGTTCTTCGGATACGACACATCGCGGTCTTTGCTGGAAGCAGAAACTACATACCCGACCAATTCAGAGGAATCGATCCTGTTCCACCTCAGCACCAACTTGCCATTCTCTACGGAAGAACTGACAACAGGTGCCACGAACAACTCGGGGTTTTCATTCCCGTCATAGACGAATTTGATCGTATTCCCCGGTACATTCCTGTCGGAATATACAGCTGTTACACTGATATAATAGGTCTGCCCTTTGGTAAGGTAATTTCCGAAATCACCGCCATTGTATTTTTCAGAGTTGTCGATGACGGCATATGCCCTGTTCCTGTCCGTGATACGGTAGAGATAGCCGTTATCAGGGTACTGAGGTGTTTCATCGTTCTTAGAGATAACTACCCTGTACTCCCTGAACTTATCTGAGTCTATCTTATTCCACCTGAGAACATGTGTGTTGTTTTCCATTTTGAGTTCAATTATCGGCCTTTCATATGCATAGCCGGTGTTCTCATCATAGGTGACCTTTTCTTCATCATAAGTCACTTTCTCCTCTTGCTGCTCAAAGGCTCTGCGAAGCAGCACCGCTGCCTGCGCGCGCGTCAGATTGCCCTGGGGATCGAACAACAGTCTGCCTTTATCAGTAGTCCCCTTGATGAGTCCGTATTTTACTGACAGTGCTACATGCTTTCTGAGATTCGGCGAAATCTGATGCTTGTCTTCAAACTGATCAAGTATGCTCTCATCGACTTTCTCATTCTGATACCCCATGGCATTCACAAGTGCAACAGCCATATCCTCCCTCACTGCCGGCAGTGACGGCTTGAAATAATCTCCGGTGGAGGTTCTGAATCCTGTGAGGTATGGCTTGGCACTTTCCACATACGGGTACTCCCACGAATTCTTCTTCACATCCAGGAATGAAGGCGTTTGCGGAGCGTATTCCTTCAGATCAAGAGTGTTGACCATCATCTTGGCAAACTGGGCCCTGGTAACTGTCCCGTTTGGATCGAAGCGGTTACCGCCTACACCGTCGATGATGTTTCTGTCCAGCATCCACATAATGGCCTCATAAGCCCAGTGACCAGGCTTTACATCCTTGAAATTTTTTGGTGCAGGAGCTTTGGCCTTTGCAAAAGCCGCAGACGAAAGCGTAAAAAGTAACGTCAGACAAAGAACTGCTGAAATCAATTTCCTGATTCCGTTTTTCATGTCATTTCTCCCTCCATTGGTTTAGTAAAGC
>DGEE01000005.1 GCA_002385815.1 Hungateiclostridiaceae bacterium UBA3934 | reverse complement strand
AGATGTGTATAAGAGACAGGTATGAATACTTTGCTGAGCAATGAGACTGAATACGCTGTTGTGGCAGTCAAAGGAGAGAATGAATCACGACTTAGTAATCTCATTAACGGAGATGATTTTACTAAAATTGCACCGCGATGGATATCTTCTGATGAAGATACAGCATATTTCGCAGACGAAGTGTCAATTATGGAACTGCCAAGAGATATCGATGTGGAAATGGCTGACTATTCCACGATTAGGAAATACCCTTTGATATGGGACCTGAGGAACCCGGTGAAATCGGAATATGGTTGGTATGTTTTTTATGGGAGGATCCCCGGTACCATATTGAAAATTGCTTATAATTGTTATGAAGAAGAGCTGCCGACTGAGGAAGAAATAGAAACCTTTTATAGAGAAGTGCAGCCCCCGCCGTCAGTGGCTGAGAATAACACTGATAAAATCAGTATACCCAACTCGCCATCCATCGAGGATGTTCCTATGGAAACGACAGAGGAAATCGTCATCGACATAGCAGAGGAGACCAGGCAGGAGAATGATCTGTCACTGGCACAGGCTATTGCGTTAGGCATGCTGAACCATGAAACCACGATCGATCTGAGTGCATATCCTGAGGCCGGTGATCCGGAATACCTGCGTGATGTGATCCAGATGGTATTAAGCCAATGTGTTCTGATTCTGGATGAAGAGGGTATTACCTTTGATTTTAAGAATCAGCAGTTGAATGTGCAATACAGACTGTCAATGGAGGAAAGCTTCGCAAAACAGGTGCAGGTGCTGGAGAAGGCCGATGAGGTCATAAAGGCTGTTATCCGGGACGGCATGAGTGTGGAGGAAAGAGAAAAAGCTCTTCATGATTGGATAGTTGATAATGGTCAGTACCATCATGAGGTCCTCCAGGCATATTATGATGGCGTGGATCTGAATAAAATTGCGGATCAGTATGCAGATTCCTTCAGTGTGTATGGAATTCTGGTAGACGGCCTCGGAGTGTGTCAAAGCTATGCTGAAACATTTAAACTGCTGTGCGATCTTGCAGAAGTGCCTGCTGTTGTCGTAAATGGAACTCTTGGTTCGGTGCCGCATGCATGGAATAAGGTAATGATCGAGAACCATTGGTACAATGTGGATGTCACGAATAATGACGGAGAGATTCTGCCCTATCCTGTATATAATTCCAGCGACCATATGCTGAAGAGATACTACAGCGAAGACATGACATATGTGCTGGACAATGAGTATTCAGCTTATTCATCCTCTGATATATCTCAGGACTATTACTATAAAGCTGGTTTATACTCACAAACCGCTGAGGATTTGACGAGATTGATCGGAGACCAGTTATCCTCGTCAAATGAACTCTTTATTAAAACAGATCCTGATCTGACCGAGGAAGAGATCATGGGAAGTATCGTACAGGCAATTGAAGGATCAGAGTATCAGCAAGATGACATAATGATGCTGTATCATCTGAATATTCTAGGCATTAAAATCAGGTGACAGGCGTTGCACCCAGGTACGGTAGCCAGACGTGGCACGCAGGCGTATAACGATTTGATTCAAACAGTATTGCTGGTGAAGTGAAGAATAGGATAAATATTTACAGCTCATAATATGGAAGGATGGCTGCTGCCTGAACGGCAACAGCCATCCTTCTGTTACGGGGATCTTTCTGTAACGTAAATTCAGAGGTATCTTTCTTACTTAAAATCTTCCCGGGAAACCCTTTGCTTCATGGTTTTTTCACCTTGAAATACACGCTGTATTTTTCATACCCCACATCGTACAGCGGGATGAACCGGATATTTCTGTCCTGGTTCTGTGTCCTGTAGCTGATGTTCCAGCTGCTCCATTTTCTCTCATCATCAGGGATGAGGATAGTTTCGGGATGTCCGGCATCACCGTAAAGGACACGGTCTTCTTCACACAGGCCGGCCAAAACGATCGGACCTTCCATGAAGGCAACAGTTTCAGGATCATCGGGCAGAGGGCACGCAGTCAGTCCCATGGGCAATTCGATGCTTACAGTATCTTTGCCCCATGTCCTGCTTATTGAACAGAAGTTGGAAGGCTTGCACTGTATGTCCTGCAGTTCTCCGTTGATGTAAATCTTAACGTCGCCCTTTACCCACCAGGGTATCCTGAAGTTCAATGCAAATTGTGCCGGGCTGTCACAATTGACTGTAAAATCAACTTCAAGCGACATTGGTCTGTGCATATAGTCGACATTTGTTCTGTTGACGATATTGCAGCTGCCAGCCCGGTGATTTATCTGCTGCTCTATTTTGATCGTGCTGCCGTCTTTATTCCATCTCAGGGCGGAAGGTATATACTGGCACACTGTCACGCCTTCAGGATCCTCGAAGTAGATGGCTTCGGTGTGGGTTGCATTGGCCTGTACAAGGGTACCGTGGCAGCACCAGAAATCATTCGTATGAGAACCCCAGTGTTTTTCAGCACCCGCGTGCAGCGGCAGGAAATAAGCTATCAGTCCTGTCGAAGGGTGCCGGGGTTTGACGCCGTTTGGATAAAAGCCTTCCCAGTGTCCCTGGGCCATTATGCCGTT
>DGEE01000117.1:43969-44089 GCA_002385815.1 Hungateiclostridiaceae bacterium UBA3934 | reverse complement strand
GCAAGCCGACTGTCTGAGCAAAAATGCATCACACATAATTCATTCGCTTAGCATATTTACGAGTTTCGGCTCTGCCCGAGGTGAACTAAACAGCTCTTGCAAATGGAGCGTCCGTTTACG
>DGEE01000117.1:40686-43692 GCA_002385815.1 Hungateiclostridiaceae bacterium UBA3934 | reverse complement strand
ACAGCTCTTGCAAATGGAGCGTCCGTTTACGGAATTGCACAGATCTGCACCGCCTGAAACGCTACAAAGCCGCCGGGGTTGACTTGTTAATCCATTTAAAATACAATAAATACATTGCTTCACAAATTGGAGGTTAAGAATGGTCAGAAACAGAAACGAAGATACTGCTGACAGTGCTGCAAAAAACGAATCAGGCAACAATACGGGCAACAGAGAACAGCAGCCCCGGTCCCGCTCGGGCTCCAGAGGGCGTTACAGAAGCCGTCAGCAAAACACAACAAGAAATGAAGAACGCAGCAAAGACGCGAAGGGCACATCTGCATCAAACCATGGCCATTCCCAGGGTACTCAGAAAAACTCCAGGAACTACGACGGATACAACCGTGACAACTCAAGGCAAAGAGGATATCGCCGTGATAAAGGCAAGGGTGCGGACAGGGACAATCAGAAGCATTCCGCCCAGTCCCACGGGAGATATGGCCATTCACGCAAAAGCAGGGAAGATGAGACCATAGAAGATATCAAGCGGGATATAATAAGGATTGAAAAGGAAATCGAGCTTGAGATCAGGGAAATCAGAAGCATGAAGTTCTTATAAGGTTCTGTATCAAATCCATGGACCTTTTAGCAAACTGAGCTTTCGGCAAAATGAGACAACAGGGGAAGCACCGCCTGTGATGTGCAGGATATGTCCGTTTGGAGGAGAATAAAGTGCTGCTTGCGATAAATGTCGGAAATACTAACATACGTTTCGGAGTATACGAAGGAAAGAAGATGACAGCCCACTGGAAGCTGGCTACCAACAGGAGTTGGACGGCCGATGAATTCGGCATGCACTTCGTCAATTTTTTCAACTATGAAAAACTCAGTATTTCCGATATAGAGGCAGTCATTATAGCGTCTGTTGTTCCTCCGATAATGTTTTCATTTGAACATGCCATTGAGAAATACTTGAAAAAGAAGCCCATCATCATCGGGCCCGGGGTAAAAACGGGCATCAACATAAAATATGAGAACCCGCGTGAGCTTGGTGCAGACAGGATCGCCAACGCTGTGGCAGCCTACGAACTCTATGGAGGTCCTGCCATAGTAGTGGATTTCGGTACGGCCACCACATTCAATGCCATATCGTCGAAAGGAGAGTTCCTGGGGGGAGCCATCTGTCCCGGCATCCTGATATCTGCGGAAGCACTGTACCAGAGGACAGCAAAGCTGCCCAAGATAGATCTGGCAAAGCATGATTCAGCTATTGGCCGCAATACTGCAGTCAGCATGCAGTTGGGAGTATTCCACGGATATGTGGGACAGGTAAACCATCTGGTCAGCAAAATCAAGCAGGAAATGAAAGAAGAAAACATAAAAGTCATAGCCACAGGCGGATTAGCCAAATTCATCGCGCCTGAGGCCGAGTCCATCGATGAAGTCAATGGCCGTCTTGTTCTGGAAGGCTTAAGGATCATATATGAAAAGAACAGGAACGATGTTTGAAAAGAATCAAATGCCCCATGACTGGAACACACCTGTATACAAAGCCCTGAAAGCCTATGCGGCTTCCGGGACGCTTCCGTTCCATATGCCGGGCCACAAACTGGGAGCCGGCATCCCCGATTATTTTCTGACAGAAATAGAAAAACTGGATTTGACTGAAATACCCGGTACGGACGATCTTCACAAGGCCGAGGGTGTGCTGAAGGAGGCGCAGGACCTGGCTGCATCGGCATTTGGTGCTTTGAGGAGCTGGTTTGTCGTCAACGGCAGCACCACCGGCATCCATGCGGCTGTTGCAGCGGCATGCAGACCCGGACAGCGCCTGATCACAAGCAGGGATTGCCACAAATCCGTGGTCAACGGCATGCTCATGGCCGGCATAACACCATATTACATAATGCCTGAATACTCCGATGAATTCTGTCTCAGCACAGGCATCATCCCGGACGAACTGGAAAAGGCCATCACTGCAGCACCGGATGCGCCGGCAGTGTTCATAACCAGACCGAACTACTACGGTATTTGCAGTGATATTAAAAAAATAGCTGAAATCGTGCATTCCCACGAAAAAATACTCATCGTGGACGAGGCCCACGGCCCGCATTTTTCTTTTAACGACAGGCTGCCGGTATCTGCCCTCGAAGCCGGTGCGGACATATGTGTGCAGAGTGCCCACAAGACATTGCCGGCATTGACACAGGGGGCATACCTGCATATCGGCTCTGACAGGGTGGATCAGGAAAGGATCGGGTACTTTCTCGGTATGTATCAGACCACCAGCCCGTCATACATCATAATGGCCTTTCTCGACATAGCAAGGGAAATAATGCAGAGGCAGGGAAAGGAAATGCTGGACAGGCTCCTCGACTCGATACAGGCAAACAGGGGCAGACTTGGTAATGGTGCCCTGCGATTGCTCAGTAAAGAGTCGGTCCCCGGCTTCGACCATGATGCCACAAGGCTGGTTGTGAATGTATCAGGTCTGGGCACAACTGGCTATGAAACTGAAAAGGTGCTCAGGACCGAGTACCGTATACAGGCGGAGATGTCAGACTTTTCAAATGTAGTTTTCATCAGTACAGCGGCTGACAGCCCGGGAACGACAGACAGACTGTTTGATGCGCTTGCCTGCCTTCAGCAGCGGTCATACAGCGGTGCCGGTCCAGCCGCAAAAGCTGCAGGACACGAGCATATGCGGAAGTGGTCGAGGCTGAAGCAGAGGCATGCTGATTTGATGGAGCAGCAAATGGAGTCCTGGCATGCTGCGTCACTCGAATACAGGGACATAATGGGCGCGGATGCGGAAAGAGTAAGGCTGGCGGATGCAGCCGGGAGGATAAGCAAATGCGTAATATCGCCCTATCCTCCGGGTACAGCCCTTATCTGCCCCGGAGAAATGATTACGCAGGAGGCAGTTGATTTTGTAATGGACGTGGCCAGGGCCGGCGGCAATATCCACGGAGTTGACAGGGATGGGGCAGTTTTGGTTTTATGCAGGAAATAAATCTGATATGGCAA
>DGEE01000117.1:36687-40477 GCA_002385815.1 Hungateiclostridiaceae bacterium UBA3934 | reverse complement strand
ACTGTGGAGGGCACTGATGGCTGCGGCAAAACGACGCAGATCAGAAATATAATAGACCATCTTTCTTCCCTTGGATGCAGGGTCGTCCTTACAAGGGAGCCCGGAGGCACGCGCATCAGTGAGAATATCCGTTCTATCATCCTGGATCCCACCTTCACTGAGATGCACAGCATAACGGAGCTGATGCTGTATTCGGCAGCCCGTGCTCAGTTGGTCGAGCAAGTGATCAAGCCCTCCATCGCAAAATCCGAGACAGTAATATGTGACCGCTACATAGATTCGTTCTATGCATACCAGGGCTATGGCAGGGGCCTGGATATGGATATGCTGAAGAAGATCACCAGTTTGGCTATAGATGACATGATACCCGACATCACAATCTTTCTGGATCTGGATCCGGAAATAGGACTCAGAAGAAGAATGAACGCTGCAAACGGCGACAGGATAGAAAACGAACAGATAGAATTCCACCGCAGAGTTTATGACGGATACAAGCAACTGGCCAGAGAAAACCCTGACCGGATAAAAATCATCGATGCATCCAGGTCTGTGGAAGAGGTATGGCAAGATGTGAGACGGCAGTTGGATATGGCTCTCGGATTTGTGAGAGAGATATGATATGACGGATGTATTAGGTGAGGAGGGCGGAGAATGAAACTTGTGTTCGCAATTGTCCACGATGAAGACGGCCCGAAGGTGATGGAGGAACTGAACAGGAACGGGTTCAGCGTGACCAAGCTCTGTTCCACCGGAGGCTTTCTTAAGGCAGGGAACACTACACTGCTGGTAGGCGTCGATGAAGAAAACCTTGATACAGTTATCGACGTTATCAAGAAAAAATCCAAAAGCAGAAAACAGGTTATCAATTCCAACATGACCCCCAACGGAATGGGAGGCATGTTCATACCTTACCCGGTGGAGGTCGTTGTCGGGGGTGCGACCATATTCGTTCTGGATGTGGACCGGTTTGAAAAGGCATAGACCCGGGCTCAGGGGCTTGCAGGAGGTATGTCTTGAAGATAAGTGAAAATCTCAGCAATGCGGCAGGTCTGTCAGGTCTGCCTGTTAAAGATGACAGGAAAGTAAGGCCGGGCAAACGCGGTGAATTCAGGAGCCGGCTTATAATGGCCGAAGATGCCAACTACGAAGAACACCTGCAGAGGCTCGTGGAGGACATCATCACTCAGGGCGAAAGACTGGCAGAAAGGGTAGACATACGAGAGCTGAAGATATATAAGAAGCTGATAGCAGAATTCCTCGATCTGGTCATCGGAAAGTCGAAAAAGTTCTCAAAAAGAAGTCTGCTCGACAGACGGGGCAGACATAGAGTCTATGCGATAGTCAAAAACATAAATGAAGAACTGGAACAGCTCACGCAGGACGTATTGCAGGAGGAAAAAGACAACATAAGACTTCTCCAGCGTCTTGCAGACATCAGAGGATTGATACTGGATCTGTTCACATGACCGGCAGCTTATGGAAAGCAGCGGCGGCATCGCGGAGCAATGCCGTGTCTGGACATGCTTCCGAGTGATGCCGGATTAATATGCGATCAAGGAGTATTGAATGGATTTTGATAGTATAACTGGTCAAAGGGAAGTGATCGACAATCTTAAGCGGTCGCTTTCCGAAGGCAGAGTTAGTCACGCATATATTTTCTCAGGACCTCAGGGGATAGGCAAAAAAACCATAGCGCGTATCTTTGCCGGGCTGCTGCTGTGTGACGAACCCCACGACGGAGCCACATGCGGCAGATGCAAGCCCTGTCTTCTCATGAAAAACGGGACCAATCCCGATTATGTCAGCATCAGTACAGAAGGCTCCAGCATAGGCGTAGACATGATACGCGGCATGCAGAGTGATGCCGTGCTCAGGCCTATGTATTCAAAGCGTAAGGTATATATCGTGGAGGATGCGGTGAGGATGACGATACAGGCTCAAAACTGCCTGCTCAAGACATTTGAGGAGCCGCCGGCGTATGTTGTCGTAATACTGCTGACCACAAACTATGAGAATCTGCTGGAAACAGTCCGTTCACGGGCTCTGCATCTGCAGTTCAGGAAATATACCCATGAGCAGGTGATGCAGGTGCTCAGAACCAGAGTAGGCGGCAGCAGCCATGTACTGGAGCTCATAGCCGATTATTCCGGCGGCAGCATCGGAGCAGCGCTCGAGTTGGCAGGCTCCAGTGATTTTTCCGCGCTGCGGGATCAGTTGTTCGACCTGCTGGCCGGGGCAGCAACTGGCAGGACAAAGGACATATTTGAGCTGTCTGCATTTTTTGAAAACAACAGGGAGAACATCGATGTGCTGATGAATATAATGCTGACATACTATCGGGACCTGCTCGTTGCAAGAGAGGGCGGTGAAAGAATGTTGATAAATTCGGATAAAAAAGATATTATATTGAATAATGCCCAAAACAGCCGAAGCAGCAGGATAGTAGAAAGCATAGAGGCTATTGGGACTGTCAGGGAAGCTTTGAGGCAAAATGCGAATTATCAGCTTGCCACAGACTATTTACTGATAAAACTACAGGGATAAACCACAGGAGGACCATTTGATGATAAAGGTAGTAGGAGTAAGATTCAAAAGAGCAGGGAAAGTGTATTACTTTGACCCTGATGATCTACCGATAGAAAAAGGCATGAACGTTATCGTAGAAACTGCCAGAGGTGTGGAATTCGGCGAGGTCGTGATACCGCCCCGTGAAGTCGGGGATGATGAGATCGTTGCCCCGCTCAAAAAAGTAATGAGGATCGCTTCTGAGGATGACAAAAGGCATGCCGGGGAAAACAGGAATAAGGAAAAGGAAGCTTTCGGCATATGCCTTCAGAAAATCAAGGATCACAATCTTGAGATGAAGCTGATAGATGTGGAATACACATTCGACAACAACAAGATCCTCTTCTATTTCACTGCCGACGGAAGAGTGGATTTCAGAGAGCTCGTAAAGGATCTGGCATCTGTATTCAAGACGAGGATAGAGCTCCGGCAGATAGGTGTCAGGGACGAATCGAAGATGATGGGCGGTATCGGCGTTTGCGGCAGGGAACTGTGCTGTTGCTCGCATCTCGGCGAATTCCAGCCTGTATCGATCAAAATGGCAAAGGAACAGGGACTGTCGCTGAACCCGGCCAAAATCTCGGGCAACTGCGGAAGACTGATGTGCTGCCTGAGATATGAGCAGGAGGCGTACGAACATATAATAAAACATGCGCCGAAAACCGGAGCTGTTGTCGAGACGCCTGACGGGCAGGGAGTCGTGGTCGAAATATTCCTTTTGAAGGAAACGGCGAAAGTAAAGCTGGACAAGGACAACGAGACTGACCTGAAAGCATACAGGTTCAATGAGATCAAGGTAATACAGGATGTTGCGGTACAGGATGAAAATGACGCTGAGATAGAGGAATTGAAAGCTTTAGAGGACTAAATCCGCAGGATTCGCTAAATTGTTGACAAAAAGTATTTTAATTATCTGTCTTTGATGATAAAATAATAACTGTTTGTTAAGGGTTAAACAAAATGTAATTTTGAGGAGGTGTACTCTGATGGCATATCGCATCAGTGACGATTGTATCAGCTGTGGAGCATGTGAACCTGAATGCCCGGTTTCATGCATATCAGAAGGTGATACCAAATATGAGATAGACGAGGGAGCATGCATCGACTGCGGATCATGTGCAGATGTCTGTCCGGTCGACGCTCCGAAGCCGGTATAATCAACACGGTTTTTAAGGGGTCAGGCAGCAGCATACGTGCTGAGGCATGGCTCCTTATTTATTTGAGG
>DGEE01000117.1:23302-36415 GCA_002385815.1 Hungateiclostridiaceae bacterium UBA3934 | reverse complement strand
TTCGTTGGATATCACGTTAAAGGACAATGAGCGGATAGACGACCTGCAGTATAAGGGTCTAAGGCTGATCCAAAAAGAGGATGGCTTCTGCTTCGGCATTGATGCTGTATTGCTTTCATACTTTGCGCAGGTGCCGAAAAACGGCAGTGTCATCGATCTCGGTACCGGTACGGGGATCATCGCGGTTCTGGTGGCAGCCAAAAAAGACCCTGCCAGGGTAGTGGGCCTGGAAATACAGGCTGACATGGCAGAGATGGCTTCGCGCAGCGTTGCCCTCAATGGGCTGGACGGGCGGATCAGCATAGTCCGGGGAGACATAAGGGATGCTGTGCAGATATTCGGGCCATCCAGCTTCGATGCAGTCGTGACCAATCCGCCGTATATGGAAAAGGGCGGAGGCCTTCTGAATCCGGAGGACGCCAGGGCGATATCGAGGCATGAGATACTGTGTTCGCTCGAAGATGTGATTTCCGTTTCCGCCAGGCTGCTGAAATCCGGCGGGAAATTCTCCATGGTCCACAGACCTCACAGACTGGTGGACATCATGTATCATATGCGCAAATACAGAATCGAGCCGAAGCTGATGAGGCTGGTCCACCCTTCACCAGGTAAAAGGCCAAACATGGTATTGATAAGCGGCACAAAGGACGGAAGGGCCGAGCTGAGGGTGCAGGAGCCGCTGTATGTATATGACGGCTCGGGCAGGTATACGAAGGAAATAGACGTGATATACAACAGAGAGATTGCTGACGATCCCTGCGGGGACAAGTGAGGACGGAGATCAGCGATGAAGCTTTGCCACACTGAAATGCCGCCGGGCCGGCAAAGCATAGCAAGTGAAAAGTATTTTCAGACAGAAATGATATAAAACATTGCCGGGATGTCTGACAGAAGTTCCGGCTGAAAGGCAGAGAGAACATTGGGGAAAACCGGTACGCTGTATTTGGTGGCAACACCCATAGGGAATCTTGAGGACATAACGCTGCGCGCTCTCAGGATACTGAGAGAGGCCGATATCATTGCTGCAGAAGATACACGGCAGACCTTGAAACTGCTCAACCATTATGAGATCAAAAACAGGCTCGTAAGCTATTATGAGCACAACAGGATCGAGAAAGGGAATTACCTGGTCGGTCAGCTTCTTGAAGGGAAAAATGTGGCTCTTGTATCGGATGCAGGGACCCCGGGCATCTCCGATCCAGGGGAGGACCTTGTCGTGCGGGCTGTCAGCAAAGGGATACCGGTCACGATGATACCCGGCCCGGCAGCAGTGATCGCCGGGGTAGTGCTGTCGGGACTGCCTTCAGGAAGGTTTGTGTTTGAAGGCTTCCTGCCGATGAACAAAAGAGCAAGGCGTGAGAGACTCGAATCCATCAGCAGGGAAACCCGAACCATGGTGTTCTATGAAGCTCCTCACAAACTCATATATACACTGAAGGACCTCAGGTGTGCCCTGGGCAACAGGAAGACGGCAATAGCCCGTGAACTGACGAAAAAGTTCGAAGAAGTCTGGCGTACGACACTTGACGAGGCTGTGGACCGATATGAAAATGAAGCTCCAAAGGGCGAATTCGTAATCATCATTGAAGGTGCAGACGAACGCGAGCTGCAGGAAGCGGAAATGAAAAGCTGGGAATCGATCAGTTTGGAAGAGCATGTCAGGATGTACATGGACAGCGGCTTCGATAAAAAAGAGGCAATGAAAAAGGCTGCAGAGGACCGGGGCATCAGCAAAAGGGAAGTCTATAAAGGCCTTATTGAAAACAAATAAGCCCGACTTTTATCGTCGGGCTTCCATGCATTTTGGAATGCGCCGTGCGCACATTCTCCGAACCGCATATTTTGCTCGGACCTGAGGGTCCTTTACGATACGGAGGTTATTTTTTGAGTTCCTTCATGCAAGCCGGGCATATGTTCTTGCCTTTGTAAGTGATGACGTCTTTGGCATCGCCACAGAAGATACATGCCGGTTCATATTTTTTCAATATGATCGTAGAGCCATCGACATATATTTCAAGTGCGTCCTTTTCGGCGATGTCGAGAGTTCTTCTCAATTCTATCGGAAGGACAACTCTACCAAGCTCGTCGACTTTTCTTACTATTCCTGTAGACTTCATACTCTTTCCTCCTTAACTAACATTATTCGACATTCTTTTATAAAAATATACTAACATAAATTCCAGCACGCGTCAACAATTAATTTATATATATTCAAAAAAATGTTATGGAAAAATTAGTGAAAATAATCCATGGAGGTGTCGTTAAACCCAGTAATAATGCGGCACAGCGGTTTGTCAATTTTTGCATTTTGGTTGGCGAAAAAAATTGCGGTGCGAAAACCCTGTATTTTAGCTGGAAAATGCAATAAAAATATTGTTCAAAATTCGACACGCTTTTATAGCTCCGGACACAGTGATTTGTAATTTTTATAATCTGTTTTCAATATAAATAATTGACCGGTTTTATTATGACATATCAGGCTCCGGAGGTCTTCGGATATTTCAGGATGAAAATGGGTTTATCCGGAGATCCTGTGCCTGGAATCAGTGAAGTCGTGAGGGGGAAATCATGAACTATATCTGGGCGGGACTTTTGGCCGTCGGATTTCTGACAGGTATCATCAACGGCAGAATAGACGAAGTGACAAAGGCAGCCTTCAGTTCAGCCGGCAAGGCGGTGGAGCTAAGCCTGGGGCTGCTGGGGATCATGTGCTTTTGGTCCGGACTTATGAAAATAATGGAGAGAAGCGGCATGATAAATCTCATAGCAAAAGCTGTACAGCCGATCCTCAAACCCCTTTTTCCGGAGCTTGAAAACAATGATAAAGCAATGGGAGCCATAGTCATGAATCTATCGGCGAATTTCATGGGGCTTGGCAATGCTGCTACGCCGTTCGGGATAAAGGCCATGGAGGAGCTGCAGAAGCTGAACGGGAAAAAGGATACTGCCTCAGACGCTATGTGCATGTTTCTGGTTCTGAATGCATCGGCATTACAGCTCATACCCACAACTGTCATAGCTATAAGGAGCGATGCCGGATCTGCCGCTCCGGCTGAGATAATTTCGTGTATATGGGCAGCCTCCCTGTGCGCCGCATTTGCAGGAATTCTGGCAGCCCGGCTGCTGAAGCGGATTTGGCGGAACTGGCCTGGTGTCGGGGAAAATGCACGTCCGGCAATGGCCGGGAAAGCAGTGGCGGTTCTGCCATGCAACAGACTGAATGCAGGCAGATATGGCACTGCGCCCGGAAGTATCAGGCCCGGATCAGGGAGCGGGGACAGACCCCGTAAAGGAATAATAAAAAGGACAGGTTGACCGGCGATATGAAAACATCCGCTTTGACTTCCATCTCCATGTACATGCTGCCGGTGACCATCCTGGTCATACTGGGCGCAGGACTTAAGCGAAAAGTCAGGATATTTGATGCATTCACCGAAGGAGCGGCTGAAGGAGTCTCGACAGTTATCAGGATATTGCCTTCGCTGGTTGGTATCCTTACGGCTATAGGTGTCTTCAGGGCTTCGGGGGCTCTGGATGCTATCGTGGGTTTGCTGACACCAGCGGCTTCATTGCTGGGTATACCGGCAGAGGCCATGCCGCTTGTCCTTATGAGGCCTGTATCGGGCAGTGCATCCCTTGCCATCGTATCTGATATCATCGGGAAATATGGCCCGGATTCATATGTGGGGAGAGTAGTTTGCACGATGCTGGGCTCTACCGAGACCATCTTCTATACCCTCGCGGTTTATTATGGTTCCGTCGGCATTAAAAACATAAGGTACACACTGGCTGCAGCTTTGATAGCGGACGGTGTCAGCGCAGCGGCTTCAGCATTCATATGTGCACTGGTTTTCGGCAGGTAGATCATATTCTGAAGAACCGTCCCCTTTTTGAAGAACCGTCCCCTAAAGCAGGCGGAAAGTGCGCAGCAGGAGTCCGGCGTTTCTGTGCAGGCGCAGGGATGTTTTGCTGATCATGTTCAATATGGCCAGCCTCAGCATGCCGAAACAAGCTTCGGGGTCGGACACATACAGCCCGGCAGCGGCTTTTGTGATAAGCAGATACAGGCTGCTGCCCTTCAGCCTCCGGCATGCTGATTCTGCGTTTTCAGCAAAAAAGATGAGCCTTTCTTCACATTCCCTGAGATTTTTATAAAATGAAGAGAAATTCAGTTCCTCTGCATTAAGGGACATCCTGGCGCTGATCAGAGAATCCAGCAAAGAGCACAAACCGCTGAGCCAGGGGAAACAGAATTCATCCAGCAGCAGCACCTCTTCTTCCGTAATATCCGCAACGGAGGCGGCAGCAAACATTGCAGAAATACCCAGGAATGTATCGGATGCGGCACACAGTTCCCACCAGGAAATATCCTGAAAGCGCTTCAGATAAACACTGCTCCATGTTCTCAGCAGGTCAGTGCTTATAATGGCAGGATAATGTCTGTATGACTGCATTTCTATGTACATCTGCATATACTTTCCGACCACAGATGCAACATGCCTGTATGAAGGCAGTACAGCCAGCTTCAGCCTGCACTGTTCTGCCTGGCACATCGCCACCTTACGATTCTTTGACTGTTCTGCCTGGCACCTCATACCTGCATCAGGCAACTTGCATGAGAGTTTGGCTGAGGGGTCCACCGCAGCGGACAGACAGCCCAGCAGGTCCCGGATCTCTTTCTCGTCCCTGATGTCCTTCTTTTTTCTGTACATTTCCAGGTATTCATCGATGGAATGGAGTGAAAGCACAAATGAAAGCATATCTCTGGCATCGGTACCCGGACACATTGAAAACAGGAAGCAGCATGCCTTTTTCACGGAGAACCGCCCCGTAAAGGAGTCTTCCTGTATCGTATCCCTCCGGACGGGGGAGACCGGGAGACACTGCCTCAGCTCTTCTCTGGCGAGGCTGCGCTGTCTGTAGGCTTCAGGCAGCACCTTTCCTGCAAATTTCGCATAGAACACGGCTGCCTCACTCAGTTTTCCCATGGGTCCAGCTCCCTTCACCGATCCCTGACGGCTTGTCTTGCACACAGATACTCCCTGTTAAGATTTTATTTTTCGCAGTAGTGATATATTCACGTGGCATAATATTACTTGAAAAATAAATGTCCAAACGGTATATTAAAATAAGATCTGATATGGTTCAGGGCTGTTTTTCACAGATATTCCATGAAACAGTGGGAAAGCTATATGATAATGGAGGCATAAAGATGAGCAAGAACACTTTTTACATTACTACACCGATATACTATCCAAGCGACAGGCTGCACATAGGGCATTCATATACAACTGTGGCGGCAGATGCGATTGCCAGGTACAAAAGGCTCCGTGGCTTTGACGTTATGTTTCTCACAGGGACGGACGAGCACGGCCAGAAAATACAGCGCAAGGCTGAGGAGAAGGGCGTGAGCCCCAAGCAGTATGTAGACGAGATAGTCGCCGGCATAAAAGAGCTCTGGAAGCTGATGAAGATCACCAACGACAGGTTCATAAGGACGACTGACAAAGAGCATCAGGCCACTGTCCAGAAAATATTCAAAAAGCTTTATGACAACGGAGACATTTACAAGAGCGAGTACGAAGGCTGGTACTGCACACCCTGCGAATCGTTCTGGACGGAGACACAGCTGGAGGATGGCAAATGTCCGGACTGCAACAGGGAAGTAGAGCTCACGAAAGAGGAAAGTTATTTCTTCAGGCTGTCCAAATACCAGGACAGGCTTATAAAGCATATAGAGGAGAATCCTGAATTCATCCAGCCTGTATCGAGGCAGAATGAAATGCTGAACAATTTCCTGAGGCCGGGTCTGGAGGATCTTTGCGTATCAAGGACGACATTCGACTGGGGCGTACCGGTGACATTTGACGACAAGCACGTTGTCTATGTATGGATCGATGCGCTGTCGAATTACATAACAGCGCTGGGATACCTTTCGGAGGACGATTCTGCTTACCGCAGATACTGGCCGGCGGATGTCCATCTGGTAGGCAAGGAGATAGTCAGATTCCACACGATTATTTGGCCTGCGATGCTGATGGCCCTTGGTGAGCCGCTGCCGAAGCAGGTATTCGGCCACGGCTGGCTGCTGCTGGAGGGCGGCAAAATGTCCAAGTCTGTCGGGAATGTGGTGGATCCGGTCATACTCATCAAAAAATACGGTCTGGACCCCATAAGATATTTCCTCCTCAGAGAAGTACCCTTCGGATCCGACGGCGTATTTTCCAATGAAGCGCTGATCCAGAGGATCAATTCCGATCTGGCCAATGACCTGGGCAATCTTCTGAACAGGACAGTTGCCATGATCGACAAATATTTCGGCGGCACCATACCGGAACAGCGGGAGGAGGGCGAATTCGACAGCGATCTCAGGGATACATTCGCTGAACTTCCAAACAAAGTTGAGGAGCTTATGGACAGGTTCCAGTTCAGCACTGCGCTGGCTGAGATTTGGAAGGCCATATCGAGGACAAACAAATATATAGATGAAACAATGCCGTGGGTGCTGGCAAAATCTGAAGACAAGAAGCCGCGCCTTGCCGCTGTCATGTACAACCTGGCAGAAAGCCTCAGGATCATATCGATCCTTATACAGCCCTTCATGCCTGAGACGCCGCAGAAGATGCGGGAGCAGCTTGGCATTGCAGATCGTCCTGCCCCTGACTGGGACAGTGCGAAAAAGTGGGGAGGTTATCCTGCCGGGGTTTCGGTCAGAAAAGGCGAAGCACTTTTCCCAAGGATCGACATAAAGAAGGAACTGGAGGAGCTTGAGGCATTGTCGGCAACGAATAAAGGCGAGGCGGAAGGCAGCCAGCATGCATCAGATATGAAACAGGCCGCAGAATGCAAACCGGCAGGAGCGAAAAGTGCTGCCGGCAAAGCAGACGGCAATGATGCGGGCAAAGAAAGCAAATTCATAACGATAGATGATTTCGCCAGACTTGATCTGAGAGTGGCAAAGGTACTCGAGGCCGAAAAGATAGAAGGCTCAGACAAGCTCCTGAAGCTGAAACTTGAACTTGGCGGCGAGACCAGGCAAGTTGTGTCCGGCATCGCAAAGCATTACACTCCAGAAAGCCTCATCGGAAAATCTGTGATACTGGTGGCCAACCTTAAACCGGTCAAACTAAGAGGTGTGGAGTCACAGGGCATGATCCTGGCTGCATCGAATGATGATGATCTGGTGATCGCTACACTGGACAGCGACATAGACAGCGGCGCCAAAGTCACCTGAACGCCGCTGTATCCTGCTTTGTTGCAGTGCTGCTGATAATAATATATAATAAACAAAAGAAGCTGTGAGCTGAAGCGAGGTTATGTATGCTATTTGACACACACGCACATCTGGATGACGAAAAGTTTGCCGATGATCTGGACGAGGTGATATCGAGGGCTGAAGCAAACGGTATCGGGTACATACTGACTGCATCTTCTGATATAGCCTCGTCTGTTGAAAATATTACACTGACGCAAAAACATAGAATTTTTTATGCCGCCGTCGGAATACACCCGCATAATGCAGTCAATCATAACAAAAGTGTCATATCAATGCTGAAGGAATTTGCATCCTATCCGAAGGTGGTCGCTATCGGCGAGACAGGTCTGGACTACTATTATGACAATTCACCCCGTGAAGCACAGAAAATCTGTTTTGCCAGGCATATATCGCTTGCGAGGGAAGTCAGGCTGCCCATTATCGTCCATGACAGAGAAGCCCACGAGGACACGCTGAACATACTGAAAAGTGAAAATGCGAAGGATGTGGGCGGTGTTTTCCATTGCTACAGCGGCAGTGTAGAGATGGCAAGGGAAGTGATGGAGCTCGGCTTTCTGATCTCGATCGCGGGACCTGTTACCTTCAGGAATGCCAGGAAGCTGTTGGATGTAGTGAAGTATGTTCCCGACGACATGCTGCTTGTCGAAACGGATTCTCCGTATCTGGCTCCGGAGCCTCACAGAGGCAGAAGGAATGAGCCGGCATATGTAAAATTGGTAGCTGAGAAAATAGCAGAAATAAAGGGGAAATCTCTTGAATACATCGCTGAGACCACAACATCCAATGCGAAGAGATTGTTCGGCATCCAATAAAAATCGATCCGGTGGTGTGATATGAAAAAATTTATCCTTGTAATGGTATCTGCCCTTTTGATCGCTTTATTCATTGCATTCAACTACCTGTTGTGGGACAGGGAAAGCAAGCTGGCTGAGATAAGGAACCTCGAATCCGTCAATGCAAGCTACAGCGCGAGTGTAAGCGTACACAAGAGGGAAATAAACACGCTGGAGGAAGAGGTAAAAAGCCTGAACAATCAGATCACACAATACAGGGATGAAATAGATAAGCTGCTTCAGGAAAGAGATCAGGCGATCAGTGACAGGCTGCAGGAGGAAGCGACACTTAAGGCAAAGGTCGACTTCATCAACGTCCTGAAAGAGCATACAGACATCCAGGTCTTGTCCAGACCGGTCGTTTTATGGGCTGAGGCGGTGAACAACGGCAGCTTCGACGAAGCCTTCGACATCGAGTATGAAGGAGTGCCTCCCAGGGAGAGGACAGTCAGCCTCAGTACCTATGTCGAGCAAATGAAGGCCACAGTAGAAAGAATTGAGATAAATGAAATCAAAGTGGACAGGCTCCGGGGCTATGGCACCGGAGACATCTATCTGAATGTCAGGTTCAGTGTCAGGCTGGTGGAAGACGCAGACATCAGTTCCTCCCGTTTTTCTGACGGCGAGAACGAGATGTATGTAAAGCTGGATTACTCCAAAGACAAGAAAGCTTTTATCATATCATCCATGAATATTTACTGAAACCAGTCCAAATCGACATAAAATCCTCACACAATATTATAGGACTCATATAATGATACTGAAGTGTACCCAGAGCCGGAGGAATCATTATATGAAAAAAGAAGATGTAAAGAAAGATATTACGAAAGCTGTGCCGGGCGGCACGATGCCGCATCTTGGGCCAAAACAGCATATGAAAGCTGCACCTGAGATATTACCGGCCCAGAAGACTTCAAAAACTTCGCCTGCAAAAACTGCTCCCAAAGCATCTCCTGAGAAGACTGCTCCCAATATATCGCCTGTCAATATTGTCCCGGGCAATGCTCCGACATTGGCTGCTCCTGATATGTCACCGATGCAGGCAATGCCCAACGCGCTGCCGGTACAGGCGACGCCGGATAAAATGATGACACAGGCGGCAGCAAATGCGGCTCCGGTCAGCAAAATGCCTGACGATATGCCGGTCCAGCCCGGACCCGCAGGAGTCATGCCTTCCATGATGAACCAGGTACCCATAATATGCTGCCCTTACCTGATGAACATGCAATGTCCGATGATCCATGGGGCGAATCTAATGGGGATGAATATGATGAACGGCGCCATGCCTTTTGGGACGGGTGCTTTTCCGGATAATATGATGCCGTATACTGCAGGCGGACCAGTAATGGGCCTTCCGGGCAACAATATGTATCCGCCGTATGGTATGGGTGCTGCACCTTACATGAATGATAAATCCTTACCCATGGGCGGGATGGATTATTGATTTCCCGCCGATCCAACTATGCCGACCTATGAACCAGGAGCTGTATCACTACAGCTCCTTTTGCCATATACGGGGCCGGGCAGACCGGCCCGATCTGTCAGTCAACAGCATACCTGGTATAAAAAAGCGATACTATGTATATAATCCAGATTGCAGGAATTTGATGGCAATAAATTGACAAACGGACCATATTGACATAAAATAGCTTGCAGTCCTTTAGCAATAAATAAACAGGAGGTTTTTTTGGTTGTTGATATTTGTCAAAAAAATCAAAAGGTTTTTTTCGCTGAAGAGGCATCTGCTGCTGCTTGCACTTGCTGCGGCAGTGTCATCCGTGGCAGGATACGGCGTTTTTTCACAGCTTGAGAAGGACGTTGTGATAAATGATGACGGCAGCGTCATTACCTGCAAGACAATGAAAAATACCTTTGAACAAGTATTGGACCAACTCGGCATCGAAGTCGGGGAACATGATTTCACCAGTATCCCGCCCGATACCGCACTGGACACGACAAAACCCAATGAACTCTATATAAAAAGAGCTGTGCCGGTGTATATCACCGCTGACAACAAGACAACTGAGGTCATGACGTACAAAGATACCGTAGAGGAGATGTTCAGGGACAGCCCTGTAAGGCCCAGGAGCTGTGACCGGGTCGTTGGTGCAGCGATGACGGACAGTATCACCAGCGGCATGGAACTGAGTATCGTAAGAGTCTCGGAGAGATATGTGAGCGAGACCGAAGAGATACCTTTTGAAATCCAAAGAAGGCCAAACAGAAGGATGGATGAAGGAACCGAGCGCATATTCCAACCCGGTCAGGAGGGCGTGCTTCAGAAGGTGTACAAGGTGGTCACCGAAGATGGAGCAGAGGTGGCAAAGCAGCTGGTGAGAGAGACCATACTGCAGAATCCCGTAAACATGATCGTTGAATATGGCACGGTACTGAACCATATTACTTCGAGGGGTGAAGTGGTAAGGTACACCAAGGTCATGGATATGAGGGCCACAGCCTATACCGCTTCGCTCAAGGACACCGGGAAAGCGCCCGGGCATCCGCTGTTTGGGATAACAGCCACCGGAATGAAGGCCAGGAAGGGCGTGATAGCGGTGGATCCCAAAGTCATACCGCTGCATACCAAAATGTATGTGGAAATACTCGACGGCAAAACGCCGGACTACGGATTCTGCATAGCCGGAGATGTGGGGAGTGCGATCAAGGGCGACAAGATCGACCTCTATTATGACTCACAGGAGTATGTGGACCGCTTCGGTATAAAAAAGGTCAGAGTATATATACTGGATGAACAATAGTCACGCTGCCGGGATGCGGGCTGCATTGCCCGTTATCGGTACAGGTTGTTCGGGAAGGGCATGATATGGGAACAGATGTCAGAAGGATCCTCAGGAAACTCAATATACGGCCGACCAAAGCATTCGGCCAGAATTTTCTGACAGATACATGGGTACTGCAGAATATAGCAGAAGCTGCAGAGCTTACTCCAAATGATACGGTGCTTGAAATAGGGCCCGGCCTCGGGAGCCTGACTTCGTGGCTGGCAGAGGATGCCGGCTTTGTGGTAGCTGTGGAAATAGATAACAGGCTGGTACCTGTATTGCACGATCTGCTCATTGCCTACCGCAATGTCCATATAATAAATGCTGACATACTGAAGCTGGATCTGAAAAAAGAGCTTGCACCGTTTATGACAGCAGATGACGGTACACCGCGTACGCTGAAAGTAGTGGCAAATCTGCCGTATTATATAACGACACCCGTCATAATGAAACTGCTTGAAAACGGCCTGGAAGCTGAGTGTATGGTCTTCATGGTACAAAAGGAAGTGGCCCGCAGGATGATGGCAGAGCCCGGAGGTAAGGACTATGGAGCCCTTACAGTGGCGGTCAGGTATTATTCAGCACCGTCGATCATAATGGATGTGCCGCCGCACTGCTTCATACCACAGCCGGATGTCGATTCATCGGTTATCAGGCTGGATCTGTATAAAACGCCGCCGGTCGAGCTAAAGGACAAAGATCTATTCTTCAAAGTCGTAAAAGCGGCGTTCGGACAGAGAAGAAAGACACTGGTAAACGCATTGAACAATGCGGGTTATATCGGTGCAGACAAGGAGCAGATCCGGATACTGCTCGAGAAAACCGGCATAGATGAAAAGCAAAGGGGCGAAACACTGTCGATCAGCCAGTTTGCACAACTGGCCAACCATCTGTATGAACTGCTGCACTGACGCAGTTGAGGTGTGACCTGTACCATCAGCGGGATATGGGCGGAGCCGGCCAAATATCCGGTGACATTCAAAACCTGATAAACACCTTATATATCAAACCAAACAGAAAGCCCGGTTGGAAACAACCGGGCTTTTGCTGCTATATTGTGTGACAGGCTGTTATGCCGTCAATAAACTATTGCTTTGCCGTCTCAGCCTTTCAGCCTCTTTTCCAGGGCTTCAAGCTGAGAATAGAGTTCCTTCGGCATCTTCTCGCCGTATGATGCATAGTGCTCCCTGATCGATTCGACTTCTTTGAGCCACTCTTCTCTGTTGACACTCAGCAACTCCTGCATGGCTTCCTCGGAAATATCGAGTCCGTCAGTATCGATGGCATCAACGGTGGGCATATAACCTATAGGAGTTTCGACTGCTTTTCCTTCACCGGAGACTCTTTCCACTATCCACTTGAGGACACGGCTGTTTTCACCGAATCCGGGCCACAGCCAGTTGCCTTCTTTATCCTTGCGGAACCAGTTGACGTAGAAAATCTTCGGGAGCTTGTCAGCAGTTGTTTTCGCACCCATTTCGAGCCAGTGCTGCAGATAATCGCATACATGATATCCTATGAATGGCAGCATAGCGAACGGATCGCGGCGTACTTTGCCGATATCATCAGATATTGTTGCAGCAGTTATTTCAGAACCCATTATCGAACCCATGAATACACCATGGTTCCAGTCAAAGCTCTCATGCACCAGGGGTACTGTGCTTGGACGGCGTCCGCCTACGAGGATCGCAGAAATCGGCACACCATTGGGATCCTCCCATTCCGGAGCAATAACGGGACACTGGCTTGCAGGTGCTGTGAATCTGGCATTGGGATGGGCTGCCTTATCATCGGAATCAGGTGTCCAGTCCTTGCCTCTCCAGTCGATCAGGTGATCGGGAGCGTCAGTGCCTATGCCCTCCCACCATACATCGCCGTCATCAGTCAGTGCAACGTTCGTGAATATGGTATTCTTTTCGCAGCTGAGCATAGCGTTCGGATTCGATTCCATGGATGTACCGGGAGCAACACCGAAGAAACCAGCTTCAGGATTTATTGCATAAAGACGGCCGTCCTCTCCGAATCTCATCCAGGCAATATCGTCACCAATGGTTTCGACCTTCCAGCCAGGGATCGTCGGGATCAGCATCGCAAGGTTGGTCTTTCCGCAGGCACTGGGGAATGCACCGGTAACATAGAACTTCCTGCCCTTGGGATCGGTAATCTTCAGGATGAGCATATGTTCAGCCATCCAGCCTTCATCCCGCGCCTGGACCGATGC
>DGEE01000117.1:6177-23115 GCA_002385815.1 Hungateiclostridiaceae bacterium UBA3934 | reverse complement strand
GCCAGCGGAGCGCCCACTGAATGCAGGCAGGGTACGAATTCTCCATCTCCGAGCGCATCCAGTACTTCCTTGCCCATTCTTGTCATTATCCTCATGTTGGCTACAACGTAAGGGCTGTCTGTCAGCTCAACACCTATCTTTGATATGGGCGATCCGATGGGGCCCATCGAGAAGGGGATGACATACATGGTCCTGCCCTTCATGCAGCCGGTATACAACTTTTTCATGGTCGCCTTCAATTCGGTCGGGTCGATCCAGTTGTTGGTCGGACCTGCATCTTCCTGAGTCTTGGATGAAATAAAGGTTCTATTTTCAACACGTGCCACGTCAGACGGGTCACTGCGGAAAAGATAGCTTCCGGGGCGTTTTTCCGGATCCAGCGGAGTTGCCATCCCCGCGTCGACCATTTCCTGCAGCAAACGTTTATTTTCTTCTTCGGAACCATCGCACCAATAGATTTTGTCAGGCTGACACATTTCAGCCATTTCATTCACCCAATCCAGCAACTTCTTGTTCTTCGTCAATTCAAACTCTCCTTTCGTAGTGACATAATTATATTATTTCCCCAATGGATTTTGTACTAACAGGATTTTTGTCTTTTTGTCAACCTATATAAATGTGGTCAAATGTGCAATAATACGCAGTTAAACTTGGTTAATTTTTTCACTAACCATTTTAAATATATTAACACATAATCATGAAACATTCAATATAAAAACATTCAAAAAATAACAACAAAATGCCTTGCTGCATCAGTGCAGGAACAGCGGCAACGACTGCCGGGTATGCAGGGTATGGCCCGTTATGACATCCATTTCATCGGTATCCTGAGGTCCGGCACGCAAAAGATGCAGAGGCGGGAATCGCAAAGCAGGCGGATGTCCCGACCGGAAAACCGGTATATTATCTCCAATACATTTTTGCAACTTTAAAAACACTTTCCTGCATTTTTGCCTGTCCTGACAGCGGGGAGTGCCCGGGATACGGTAGTCAGAAAAAGTGGACAAAATCCGGTACAGGACTAGCGGGTACGGCGTGGGGATGATGCGGCTGAGATGGCAAAAGGCATGACTGCGGTGGTGGTCTGAGTGATTTTTTTGGCGGACATTACATATATATGTTTATGAAACTATAGTCAATATGGTACAGTAGTCTGCCGTAAAGGTTAAGGCGGCAGGAGTCGGAGAGGTGCAATATGGATACCGTTTATGCAAATAGATTCCAGAGGGACTTCATTATATTTGCAAACGAGGACGGCGGCTTTGAAGACGGGGCGAAGCCGTCCGGTCATGTCAGGCTGGAGATCCGGGGCGGGAAAGGGAAGCTGGACACCGTCATACACAATCTGAAAGACGGGAAAGGCAGATATCGGTATTGGCTTTATCTTATAAAGCTGTCCGGTGACCGCACCGATCATGTCAGGATAGGCGAAATAATGCACACGTCAGGCCGTGCTGAGCTCCGATATGAATTCTCCACTCACCATGCAGGCGGCACATCCCGCATCATCAATGAATTTGACATTGCGGCGGTGGTAGTCGGGTATGGGGACGGTCCTCCGGATAATATCATCTGTCCGCTGGCTGCGTACAGGAAGAAAGTGATGGGTTGGAGAAACGGATTCAAAAAAGCGCTGCAAGCCGAATGTGAAAAAACTGACTGTTTGCAAAAGACAATGAGCAGTCCTGTGTATACGCCGGAGAAAAAGCAGACCCTCCGGGAAGGGGCAGCAGGATCCCGGTCAGAACAGCGGCCGCTGTCAGCGGAGAAAGTTCCCGGGCCGCAGTATCCTGGAACATCGGACAATGGAGAGAGGGGGAGGCACCAATCCCCGCCCTCTGTTGAGCATATCAAAGAAGAACAGTCAGGAGCAGAGCAGCAACTGGGCAGCACAGCGGCATCAAATGTGCGGCTGGAGCCTGTGTCCGAGTCTGGGCGTGAAACCGGGACCGTATATGAAGCAAAGCCTGAAAATGTGCCTGAGCCTGAAAGGGAGCCTGCACGTGATACGGAGGCTGAAAACGCACCTGGTCCGGAGCTGTATGCATCTGCCGGGTCAACGGAAATCAGTGACCTGACCGGACCAGTATCATATGGAGACTGGGAAGCCGAAGGCGGACAGGACCAGGAAAAGTCAGGTGAAGTCAGCAGTCTGGACCTCGAGAGGATAAACACCGGCTGTGTTTATCTCAATGGCAATCTCTGCAGCGCCCTGATCAATGACAGGAGCAACCCCGACCCGTGCGGTTCATGCAGAATAAGCCGAAGCGGCATAACTGAAAAAGCGCATTCTCCTGGAAATCTGGAAGGACTGGAGCGGGATCTCGATCAGAGCTTTGAGGTCTGCGACCCTTTCCACAGCGGGAGGAGCGACTATAAATGGTGGAAAGTGACGAACCCTGTTAATCTGAACAACATATTATATCAAAACAGCATCCGCTCTCCGCTGATGTTCAACCCAGCGGTGATGATGGCCCACTACAGGTACAAACATCTCATAATAGGCATCTTCACTCATAAAAACGGGAAGAGATATGTGGTCTGCGGAGTCCCGGGCAGATATATGGCAGACATGAAGCCTTTCGGGGAGATGAACAAATGGGTGCAGACCCAGGGAACCCGGCCAAGGTATGGAGCCTTCGGGTACTGGCTCATCTATATCGATCCCCATGACGGCAAGATACTCAATCTGAACAAATAACACATATAATTCGACAGTACGCTCCTCAAACATTTTTTCCTGCTGAAACAGCAATTTGGCAAACATTTTTGTTCTTTGCCCCGTAACATATTCAGAAAATATTTCTATGTAATAATCGGGCAGATATGGTAAAATAGACTGGAACACATGAAACGGGGGTGGTACTCTGCTGTACGTATTTATCGGATGCTTTGCATTCGGTGTGTTCTATGCCGTCATATCCTTCATACTTGGAGGATTGAGCGACCAGGGCGGCGACAGCATTGGTATCGACCATGACATAGATATAGGCGTAAGTGTCGACGCAGACGGGATCGAAGTGGACGGTGATTTTGACATCGGGGCAGACGCTCCTCCGGATATGGATATCGCTGCGGGAGCAGAGGCGGACCCTGCAGCCGATGTGCAGCTTTCAGATGCGCCAGACACTGCCGGCTCACCATCACCTTTCAGCCCTCTTGTTTTGGCAAGTGCCATAACCACATTCGGAGCGGTAGGGCTCATATCGATGAAAGGCTTCGGGTTGAGCGGCCTGGCCAGTACCTTCGTGGCACTTGGATTTGCCGGTGCCATGGGAGCGGCGATATTCTACGGCATAGTCAAATTCATGTACGGTTCCCAGTCCAATTCAGTGTTTTCGCTGGAAGACCTTGTTGGATATGAAGCGGAGGTCATAACCTCTGTTCCGGCAAAAGGGCTGGGTGAGATAGCTTATACAGTCAAAGGCGTGAGAGGCACTCTGTCTGCCAGATCTCTGGAAGGCACTGAGATCCGCAGGGGAGCAGTTGTCATCATAAGAGAGATCGCAGGCAATGCAGCCGTCGTTCAGCAGAAGCTGACCATAGATGATGTCGAGCTGAGTGACGGAACATTGAAACAGGCGGAAAAATGACAGATACGAAAAACGAATAAAACACATAAAGGGGGTTTTTAAATGGGATACCTTATACCGGTACTTATCGCACTTGCCCTTGTCGTTGTCATCTTCATACTGATATCAGTATTCGTGGGAAGATATGTCAAGGTCGGACCCGATGAGGCGCTGATTGTGTCAGGCCGGAAAAAGAGGCTTCCAAACGGTCAGGTCGTAGGATTCAGAATAGTAAAAGGCGGAGCAACATTTGTCTGGCCTGTCCTTGAGAAAGCCAAAACCATATCTCTCAGGATCATGCCTCTGGACGTGAACTCCAGTGCATACACGTCACAGGGAGTACAGGTCAATGTGGACGGTGTGGCCCAGGTCAAGATCGATTCCACACATGAAGCTATCGCAACAGCTGCAGAGCAGTTCCTGAGTCTGAAGGAAGAAGAGATCAGGCGCATAGCGACGCAGACCCTGGAGGGCCACCTGCGTTCTATCGTCGGCAACCTCACTGTCGAAGAGATCATGGCAAACAGGGACGCATTTGCACAAAAGGTGCAGGAGCTGGCGGCCAGCGATCTTGCCAACATGGGGCTGAGGATAATCTCATTCACGATCAGAGAGATCGCGGACAAGAATGGCTATCTTGAGAGCCTCGGTAAAGCGCAGATCGCCAGAGTCCAGAGAGATGCAGTGATCGGACAGGCTGAAGCAAAGAGAGATGCTGACATAAAGAGCGCCGAAGCCATGCAGGCAGGCCAGACAGCCAAGTATCTTGCTGAGACCAGGGTGGCAGAAGCCAACAGGGACAAAGAAATGAAGATGTCCGAATACCAGGCTTCGATCAATGAGAAAAAGGCTGAAGCTGACCTCGCATACGACAAGAAAAAATATGTGCTCCAGCAGGAAGTCGAAAAAGAAGCCATGCAGGTCGAAATCGTAAAGAAACAGAAAGAGATCGAACTGCAGGAGCAGGAAGCGCTCAGAAAAGAGCAGGAACTGGATGCAATGATCAGAAAGCCGGCTGAGGCGGAAAAGTACAGGACAGAACTGAGCGCAGAAGCTGACAAGGTCAGAAAATCAAAGGAAGCCGAAGCCCAGTCATTCGCTATCAAGGCGGAGGGCGCTGCGAAGGCCGAAGCGATCAAGGCTGCAGGTCTTGCAGAGGCTGAGGTCATAAAGGCGAAAGGTGAAGCGGAAGCCGAAGCCCTTGCCAGGAAGGCCGAGGCTTACAAGCAGTTCAATGACGCTGCCATAGCGCAGATGGTCATCGAGAAGTTGCCTGAGATTGCAGCAGCAATAGCACAGCCGCTGGCTAAGACGGAAAAGATCGTTATGATCGGAGAATCAGGGGCTTCCAAGATCACCAGGGACATCACGGGTGTAATGGCCCAACTGCCTGAAACTATAAAGGGACTGACGGGGATAGACCTGACCAATATACTCAAAAACTATGCGGATCCGAAAGCAGGACCGGCAGATGAAGAAAAAGAGCAATAGGATCAGTCAGTAAGGATGACAGAAGATAAGGTTTTGTACGAAAAACAATAAATAGTCAAAAAACATTAAAAGATATGCTTTTTTGGCGAAATATTGTATAATATAAGGAGACGTTTCCGGAGGGCTGTATTTCCGGAGATGATCTCCTTAAAATTTTCTTTGACGTGTATCAGAAGTCTTTAAATCGCCGAAAGGATGCTGATTTCATTGACTGCCAAAAAAAATAAGGTCGAACTCAGGATAGCCGGCAAGGATTACAAAGTAGTAGGATCGGAATCGGTGGAATACATACACAGGGTCGGCCTTTATGTAGACAGAAAAATGACGGATATACTGAAAATGAACAACAAGCTCAGCACTTCGCTGGCGGCTGTTCTCACGGCAATCAATGTGGTTGATGATTTGTTCAAGAGCCGGGAATCCGAGCATGAGTTGAAAAATCAGCTGAAAAAGGTCACTGAGGAACTGGAAAGACTAAAGAGAGAAAACAAGGCATTGCAGCAGGAAAATACATCATTGAGCGATCAGAACACAGAATTGAAGCTGGAGTTGGCAAAAAGGGAAGCGGAACTCAATGAAGTGCGCAACTCACTGGACAAGGCGGAGCGAGTCAGGGAACAGGTTTAGGCTGTTTGGACACCGATATGAGCCCTCAGCCCCGGGTCTGTCGTTATGACCGCAGCCTGAGCCGGACTTGTCCACCCAAGATATGCATGGCAATGAAAACGGAGCAATCCAGCCGCTTTGCGAGGCAAACCCTGCAGAGCTTTTTTTATGCAACCGGATTTTTATTCCGGAGATCAGAGGACAATAATATGAAGTACAGCAACCGCAAGAGATGACCGGCTGATATGACGGAAACTTTGTACCAAAACAAAGCCGATGTGGTTGATGCGGCTTATGGAATGAAGATGGGAGCAGATATGAAAAAATCAGTTGAACTGCTGGCTCCGGCAGGTGACATGGAATCTCTGCACGCAGCGGTGGAAAACGGTGCAGACGCAGTTTACCTCGGCGGAAAGCTTTTCAATGCCAGACAGCAGGCAGGCAATTTTGATATCGTGGAATTACAGGAAGGATTGAGATATGCTCATGCCAGGGGTGTGAGCATTTATCTGACGCTGAATACTCTGCTCAGAGATGATGAGATCCCCCAGGCACTGGACTATGCCGGCGAGGTCTGCAATGCCGGGATAGACGGCATAATAGTTCAGGATCTGGGTCTGGCAGCATTGCTTAGGAGGACATTCCCGGACCTGCCGCTGCACGGGAGCACCCAGATGACGGTGTACGATCTGGAAGGCGTACGGCTGCTTGAAGAAATGGGGTTCCAAAGAGTGGTGCTGGCAAGGGAACTGACTCTGGAGCAGGCAGCATGGATAGCCCGCAACACAGAGCTCGAGGTGGAAATGTTCGTACATGGAGCGATGTGCGTATGCTACTCGGGACAGTGCCTGATGAGCAGCATGATCGGCGGCAGAAGCGGCAACAGGGGCAGGTGTGCCCAGCCGTGCAGGCTCGCCTATACCCTTGTCAGTTCTGACGGCAAGAACAGGCAATCCGACCAACAGCGCTACCTGTTGAGCCCGAAGGATATGAATACTTTGGAATACATCGCTGAAATCGCAGCTTCAGGCATCAGATCCCTCAAAATAGAAGGCAGGATGAAGAGTCCCGAATATGTGGCCACTGTGGTCCGGATCTACAGGAAATACCTTGATACGGGGCTGGAACAGGTCGAAAAGGGTGCTGCTTCAAAACTAAGCATCGATGAAAGAGACAGGAAGGACTTATTGCAGATATTCAACAGAGGCGGTTTCTCACCAGGCTATCTGAAAGGCAAAACAGGTGCCGATATGATGAGCTATGAAAAGCCCAACAACAGCGGCATCTGTATAGGAAGTACAATATCATACGACAGAAGGCGGAAAACTGTCAGAATCAGGTTGGAGGACGACTTGTCCATCGGCGATGGCATAGAGATATGGACCGGAGGCTCCGACAGCCCCGGAGGCACTGTCAGTCTGCTGAAAAAGGATGGCCGGAACGTAAAAAAAGCTGCGAAGGGCGACAGCGTCGAAGCCGGTTTTTTCAGTGGGAGAATAGCACCAGGGATGAAAGTGTACAAGACGACCGATGCAGAATTGATCAGGGAAGCCCGAAGGACTTTCAGTGACGGAAATATGAAGCGTATCCTGATCAGAGGCGCTGCTGTCCTGGAAAAAGGCCATCCGCTGGTGCTTACAGTGGATGACGATGAAGGGCACAGGATAGTCTTTTCGGGATCAGTTCACGCAGAAACTGCTGTAAACAGGCCGCTTACCAGGGAAAGGCTGACTGCGCAGTTGAAAAGGACCGGATCTACGCCTTTTACCTTTATCCGGCTGGATGTTGACATGCAGGATGGGCTGACCATTCCCATCAGTGAAATCAATGATGTCAGAAGGAAAGCCCTTGAAGCATTATATGAAGCAAGGGCAGACAGGTATCCGGACAGGTACTGCAATAACACCGGCATGGGAGATGGAAATGTTGTCGATGCGCATATCGGCGGGCAGTACAAATCGAATCAGAACAGCCTGGATGACAGGTCAGTTCTGAAAACCAGGCGGCCTCTGATATCATTGTACTTTTACAGATGGGACGAAAAACATGACCTGGCGGGGCTAGGCGCTGACAGGCTCTACATGCCGTTATCTGCACTTTGGAGACCGGGTTTCAGACATGCTGCCGGAGCTGCTGCAAATGCCGGGGCAGAGGTATTTTGCTGGCTTCCTCCGGTTGCCAGGGGGAACTATGAAAAGCTTATCGACAGGTTCATTGCCGAGTACAACAGCAGGGGAACAATCGACGGCGTCCTGGCGGCAAATACAGGGACAGTCCGCAAACTGGCCGGGATCGATGGGTTGAAAGTGGCCGGAGACATATCTCTCAACCTTTTCAACTCACATTCTGTCGCAAAGGCTGCAGAGCTTGGACTGGAAAGTGCTGCGGTGTCTGTTGAGCTGACCCTCCGGCAGATATCCGGATTGACGGAAAACCTGAAACAGGTATCAGAAAATGTTCAGGCGTATGAACAGAGGCGGCCGGGAGCGATAAAACTGGAAGCCGCTGTATACGGCAGACTCCCCCTGATGATCAGCGAATACTGCCCGCCGGGATGTATCGAGGGCGGTTTCGCCAGTTCGTCAAAATGCACCGGTTGCTGCGGCAGTGGCGAGTACTCGCTGAGGGACAGGCTCGGCATGGAATTTCCTGTCCTGTGCGACAATATCGATTGCAGGAGTACCATACTCAATTCGAATGTGCTTTTTGTGCCCGATGCCCTCAGCAGCCTCGCTGATGCAGGCATCGACATTTTCAGGCTATATATATGGGACGAGGACACCGATACAATAAAAGAGCTTGTAAGGCTGTACAGAGCTGCGCTGGCCGCACCTGACACCGGCGAAAAAGCGGCTTCGGGCCGGCTGGCGGAGAAGATAAAAGCCTCAGGGTTTACAAAAGGTCATTACTACAGGGGTGTTTAGCGGAGCGGGGACATTGCCTGCGGGCAGGATACCTCATAAGAGTGTCGGAACTGTCCGGAAAACGGAAACATGCCGGAGCTCACAGTATAGCATAGAAGTGTATTTTGGAGAACCTTCCCCGAAATCAGGAACCATCCCCGAAGGAGGAGAGCATATGGAAAACAGAGTCAAAGTGTATATCAATGTCCGGGGTGAGGGCAGGATCCCGCAATATGCCTCAAAGCACGCAGCGGGCTGTGATCTGTTCGCGACCATGGATATGGTCATAAGGCCCGGAGAGACGAAGATAATGCCCCTGGACTTTTCAATGGCAGCAGACACAGATCTGGAAGCCCAGATCAGGCCGAGAAGTGGCCTGTCCCTGAGAACCCAGCTCAGGATACCAAACAGTCCAGGAACGGTGGACAGTGATTACCGCGATACCGTCGGTGTCATTCTCCAGAACACATACAATATAGCAAATCTGCCTTATCAGATAGCTGCGGATCCGGGGCTGCTGGATGAACTGAAGGACAATTACGAAGAAGTCGATCTTGGCACATACCTGGCCCGACACTGCGGGATCACGGTACCAGGCGAGGCGGCACCGGCAGTTATGAGCCAAAAGCTCTACATCGATAAGCAGGGCAACCCGTATGGGACCATATATATAAAAAAAGGCGAAAGGATCGCCCAGATGATTTTCTGTGAATATAAGCAGGCTGAATTCATACCGCATCCGGATCCGAGAAGCATTGGTGAGGACAGAGGCGGGGGATTTGGCCACACTGGCAGCAAATAATGCCGGAGGACTGACAGTATGGGATCCAACCTGGACAGCGGGTACAAGAAAGCTTTCGACAGTGTCTGTGACAGGATCACAGGCGGCAGTGCCTGGGCAGAGCCGGGCGCGGCTGCCCTCCTGCATGGTACTCCTTCGGACGGCAGACCGGCTCCGGATGCACTGGTCAAGCTATATACGGACACTCTGCAGACCGGCCGCAAAAAGAGATCCGGCATTTTTTACACGCCGCCGGAAGTTGTCAGGTTCATGTGCCGGGACAGCCTGGCTCACTATCTTTCCAATTCCACCGGTCTTTCATTCAATAACACACTGAAATTTCTGGATAATATAACAGCAGAGGCACAGGATGCCGCAGACATCGATGCAGAAATGGTGCTGAGAGCCGACAGGGCACTGGAAACCATCAGGGTTTTCGATCCGGCTGCAGGCTGCGGAGCATTCATATGCGGTATGCTGGATGAAATAGTGAGGATACGGTCCGGTATTAGCAGGCACATATTCCCCGGCAGGCACCCTTTCATCCTGAAATACAATGCAGTGGTAAACAGCATCCATGGGACAGATATCGATGCCACAGCAGTAGAAATAACCAGGCTGCGGCTGTGGTACGAGCTTATCACTGAATTTGAACGGTACACCGGCGATGTCGGGTCAGAGGAACTCATTGACAGCGGACCTTCAGACTTCAGGTGCAGCGTCACATGTGCCGACAGCCTGTTTGAGCATGATGCATGCGGCTTCGATGTGATAATAGGAAACCCGCCGTATATTTCGGCTGTGGAAGCTTCCAAAAGCGACCGCGGGATGAGGCGGGCCCTGAAAAAGAAATACCCGCAGCTCAAAGGGGCATTCGATATATATGCCGCATTTCTGCTGGACGGTATTCGCAGGCTGAACGAAAAAGGAGTCTACTGCTGGATCGTTCCCAACAAGCTGCTTGTATCGCAGTATGCCGCCCCGGTGCTGCAGCATCTCAGGGAAAACGGGCTCAGGTATACCATAAGCATATCTGACTTGAAGGTGTTTTCCGGAGTCGGTGTCTATCCCATAATAGTGACAGGTAACCGGTTGGAAGCGGGCAGTAAAAGCAGACCGGGCGCGTCCGGCGGGAATGCCGAAGCGACTCGCTGTGATACAAAAGAATCGGGAGAGAGCACCACAGACAGCGGTGATCCGCACAGACCGGGCAAACACACCACGGAGGACTGCAGCAGCGAAGCCGGCTTCTGTGAATATACCGCAGCCAGTCTGCAGCAACTGCATGCCCGATGCTTTGTCATCAAACCGAAAATCAAGCAGTATCAGACATTGGCGGATTACGGCATAAAGATCGCATCGGGAGCTGCCGGCTTCCAGGCCAGGATACTGAAGCAGTACATCAGGGATATGCCATACACTGCAAATACCCCGGCGCCGGCGGAAAGCGATACCGGCAGTGCCATACCCTTTGCGGTGAGCGGTTCGATAGACAGGTACCGGCTGGACCGCAGCAAAGTGAGATACATGGGAACTACATACAAAAACCCGTATATCGCCAGAGGTGAAAAAATAGCCGACAGCAAGTGGGAGCTGTGGTGCAGAGATAAGATATGCATAGCCGGGATGGCAAGGGAGCTGGAAGCGTATTTCAGCAGGGAGCCGCTGGCGCTTGGAGTCGGCGCATATGCCATTTATGATTTCGGGGGCATGGATCCGTTCTATTTGCTGGCACTGCTCAACAGCAGATTCATGTCATGGTTTCTGAGAGAAAAGTTTTATGAAAGGCATCTCGCAGGTGGTTATCTTGCAATCAACAAATTCATACTGGAACAGCTGCCGGTGGTCAGAGCTGACGAAAAAACCGGGAAAGACCTTGCCGGAAGAGCGGAAAAGCTCCAGCAGATTTTCCGCGGCGGGGCAGACGTGAGCAGCCGGGACACAGCGGATTCAGTGTATGACAGGTATGGCAGTGGAGATCTGACCCACCACATCAGAAAAAATGCAACTGCGGGTCAGTGCCATGACGCCGAAACGGATAAACTGCTCAGAGAAATCGATGAGCTTGTATACATGATTTACGGTCTTGACAGCAGAGAAGCAGATAGGATCCGGAACGAATCATCTCGTTGAGAAAACAGGCGGATCAATGTGATTAAAATTATACCTTGAACATTCTAGCAAGTTGATTAAAATTTGCATTTGGGGTATCATAATAGTAGAGTAACGGCAATGTCTTTGAGTATTCCAAAGTCAACCGGCGAAAGGAAGGGACCTTAATATGTTAGTCAGAAACTGCGCAGGAGGTCTGGTCTTCTGCGGCAATAAGGTATTTCTCCTCAGGAATGAAAAAGGGGAATGGGGATTTCCCAAAGGTGTCATCAGAAAAGGCGAACTTCCAAACGAAGTCGCACTCAACAGGGTAAAGCAGGAAGGCAACATTTCAGCGGAAATTATATCACCAGCAGGTCATACCAATTACGAGTTCTATTCTGTAACACGTCAGAAACCGGTCTGTAATAAAATCATTTGGTACATTATGAGGTCCGAAAACCTTAATTTTAAAATCAGGGAAAATGACAAATTCACCGATGCGGGGTATTTTGAAATCGACGAAGCCATGAAACTGGTTACTTACAGCCAGGATAAAGCGCTTTTGAATTTATCGTACAGGAAATATAAAGATATTGCATCGGTGGCCGTATAGCATATCAAAAGCCTCAAAGCCGGACAGTGCATGAAAGCAGAGCTTGACGGCTATGCTGCGATATACCGGTGTGGAAACCTGATGGTGATTGAATATATATTACGGTATCATGAATATGTGTTAAAATAAATGGCAGCAGACAATGTTGCCATTTGTTGTTTCGGCGTACAGCGGAGAACGAAGTGCGGAGCAAATGTATGCGGCGGAGATTGCGATTTAGAATAAAAGCCGCTCGGAGAGAATGCTGTGCAGATGAAATGCCGCGGCGTAAAATTCAATGTGGAGGAAATGACCGCCGCCTTGCGGGATGCTGCCGGGGCAGGGAAATTTCCGCAAATGCAGATTTTTGAATTGTAAACGAAGATGATTGGAGTGCCATATGCGTAAGGATTATCTGACTGTTTCAAAAGAAGCAGCTGCTGAGATCGAAGAAAAAAAGTCCCGTTTCATAGCTACTGTAAGGCCTGTATCTTCGGAACAGGAAGCGCAGGACTTCATAAACAGACTGAAAACGAAGTACTGGGATGCTACACACAATGTCTATGCGTACTACATCTGTGCGGAAAGCACTCTGCAGAAGTTCAGCGATGACGGGGAACCGTCAGGTACAGCCGGACTGCCCGTGCTTGAAGCCATAAAGAAGCTGGAGGTACAGGACGTGGCCGTTGTCGTTACAAGGTACTTCGGGGGCACGCTGCTCGGTGCCTCGGGTCTGGTGAGGGCATACGGTAAAAGCGCTGCTGTGGGCATCGAGGCGGCCGGGATCGTCAGAAAACTGCTGTGTACCGAGGTGCGTGTCACAATCGATTATTCGATGCTCGGCAGGATCCAGGCGGCTATAGCGTCCAGGGGCTACAGCGTCAAAGATACTGTATATACAGATAATGTATCCATGGATGTTTATGTTCCGGTCGATGAGTTTGATTTTTTCACAGCCCTCATAACAGAAGAGTCAAATGGGCGTGCTGATATCAGCGCAGGCGAAAAGGTATATATCACAAAGGAAGTGTGAATACCGGTATTACAAAAGCACAGGAGCCCGGATCGACCAACAGCGTTTGTTCTGGCTGCAGTACACTGCCAACGCCATACGCCCGGATCGGTTATGTCCAAATCAGCTGATGACCGAATGTCCGCCAGAGAAATCGGTACTGACGGCATCACCGACCATCAAACCCGGATCATCGGCATCCGGTGCTTTCTGAGAAGATTTAACTGTTTCGGCAGGAAGATCGATAATAAACTCGCTTCCCATATCCTTATTACTGATCAGCCTGATGTTCCCGCGGTGCAGCTCGACGAATTTTTTCACAAGAAAAAGTCCTATGCCGAAGCCTTCCTTCTCTGCACAGGGGTGGAGCCCCGACTGCTTATAGAGGTCAAAGATTTCGTCCTGTTTATCAGCGGGGATGCCCGTGCCGGTATCCTTTACCGAGATGTATACACGCCCGTCGGCCGTATATGCCGATACGGTGATCGAGCCTCCGGGATCGGTGAATTTGACAGCATTTGAAAGCAGATTCAGCATTATCCTCTCAGTTTTTTCCATATCCAGTGCGACTATGATCCTGCCGCACGCTCTTTTTTCGAACCTGAGATCGAGCTGCTTTTTCAGCGCATAGGGCTGCACAGACTGCACGATTTCATCCAGTAAAGCACACAGGTCGCAGTTCACTGGCCTCAGCCTCAGATATCCTGTCTCTGACTTTGCCAGATCGATGAGATCATTTGTCAGCTTCATCATCCTGTGGCAATTGTGTTTTATCGCAGCGATGTTTTTCTCCATATGAGCTGTTTCCTGGATGGCAGTTCCGTTTGTTTTCTTTTCATCCTGCTGCATGTTTTTCTGCTTTATCTCAATGAGCTGGACAGCTCCGAGGATGACACTCAGCGGCATTTTCAGTTCATGGACCATGCTCGAAAAAAAGCTGATCCTTCTTTCATCAGTTTTGATGGCTGAATCAAGCTGTTCTTTCAGCAGCCTTGCTTCATTGTGTGATTTTTTCAGACAAATCAGAACAGCCACCAATGCTGCTGCCAGCACTGCCGCCAGTATCACAACGCCTGCCAGTACGATTCGTGTTGGATCCATCAGAAGCCCACCCTTTTTATTTTAAGCGTGATATGATATCATATATTTGCGGAATGTGATTTTCTGCAAAAAGCCAAAAATACCAGCATTTAACATATACACAGCAGTATATTACACCAATAAAACAAATGTGTAAACATATTTCCTGAAATTGTCAATACAGTATTGGAGGTTATATTATGGCAGGCCATTCAAAATGGGCAAATATCAAAGCGAAAAAAGGGAAGATGGATGCTAAGAGGGGTAAAATATTCACGAAACTGGGCAGGGAGCTCACTATTGCGGTGAAGCAAGGCGGCCCTAACCCCGATACGAATTCAAGGCTCAAAGACGTTATAGCCAAATGCAAAGCAGCCAATATGCCCAATGATAATATCATGAGAAGCATAAAAAAGGCTGCTGGTGAAGGTGACGGAGCAAACTTTGAAGAGATCGTTTATGAAGGCTATGGACCAGGCGGGGTAGCAGTAATAGTTGAAGCCGCCACCGACAACAGGAACAGGACAGCCGGCGATGTCAGGCATTATTTTGACAAGTTCGGCGGCAATCTGGGACAGACAGGCAGCGTAACATTCTTGTTCAACAAGAAAGGCATCATAGTGGTGGAGAAGGCTGACAATGTATCAGAGGATGACCTGATGATGGAGGCCCTTGAAGCAGGCGCTGAAGACATGACCGCTGAAGATGGATTCTATGAGATAATAACTGAGCCCGGCGACTTTACAGCAGTGAGGGAAGCGTTGGAATCAAAGGGCTACGAGTTCGTGGAAGCGGAAATATCGATGATCCCGACCACGACAACGAAGTTAACGGATCCCAGACAGATAGAGCAGATGAAAAAGCTCATAGACAACCTCGAGGAAATGGACGATGTCCAGAACGTCTACCACAACTGGGAGCAGGATGAGGAAGAAGAGGAATAGAGTTCAGGATATAACCAGAACAAATCCGGATCAAAACCGGAACAGACCAGGAGGAAGCAAGCCTGATTTTTTCAGCCCGGCCCTGACAGCCAGGCTGTATTTTTTTAAAGGAAGCGAATTCGGCGGCACTTGTTGGTCTGATTATCCGAGAATGAACTGCCAGCCGGCTGTTCACTAAATCAGTATACCATCACCAATTCACAGATCTTTTGAAAGTCGGTCGATCTTCAGCTTTCTGCTTACTTGCATCAGCCTGTCAAGTTCCTTCAGATCATTCAGATCATATTTCCTGCAGCATTTTGTGCAGACCGAACGGCAACCTTTGTAGCCTGGGCTGAGGCTGACAGCCCTGTGGATCCTGAAGAAAAGCCTGGGCTTCTTTTTCCCGCAGCAGGCACAAAGCGGGAACAGTTCAGGCAGGTATAGGAAAAAGAGAATTATCAGGAAGAGTATTATCAACAGCAGCAACCTTCGCATACAAAACCTCCCCTCTAAAAGTTATTTACCAGCCTGGGGCTTTATGACGGCTATTGCACATATGCATCAAATATGTTGCCGGGAAGGAGTATGAAAGCGCACCGATCCGGAGTATAAGAGAGAGAACGGCATCGGGTGCAGAAGCCGCGCGGGCGGCGATCATAAGCACCGGTCCGGAATATATGAAGCGGAAGCACCTGTCGGCATACACCTGATTTGATAAATCCTGCGCTGAACGGTCTGAAAGGTCAGAGCATGATATAGCACAAGGGCTGCCGACGAACGACAGCCCTTGTGTTTAGTTCTTTATTGCGTCATCTCAGTTCCTGCTTCTTCTTAGTCCTTACTTCTCTTCAAGCCCGGTTTTTACTTCTTTTCAAGCTGATAAGTGTTACCGGTATAAGCTTCAAAAACCTTCTTAACAATGTTGCCGCCTATTTTTCCGGCGTCTCTCGAAGTGAGGTCGCCATTATAGCCCTGCTTCAGGTTTACTCCAACCTGGCTGGCTATTTCATACTTCATGTTCTCAAAAGCTGTTTTGCTCCTGTTGTTTGCCATATAGTTCCCTCCTCGTTTTTTTTCGCCGCCGTTTTTCTTTTGCAGCGCAATATTATGATTTGTATTACAAAGAGGATTTATTACGGTAAATAATGTATAGCGGCTACTCTCCTTCAGTGGCAGGACTCGGCCTGAACAACAGTGATATCGTATAAAGACCTGCGATGCCGACCAGGGCAAAAATTATCCTGCTGAAGACAGACATGTTTCCAGTAAACAGATTTCCTCCGAAAATCCCGGTTACAAGATCATAGCCTGCGACGCCGACAAGGAGCCAGTTCAAAGCGCCGATGATCACAAGCACGAGCGCAAGCCGATCCATAGGTGTCCTGTTCATTTACACATCTCCTTTACTTTTTATTACGATATTATTCCCGATGTCAATATTATCATTCAACTGACTTCGCAGGCGACGAACTGCCAGTTCTGCCAGGCTTTTCTTCAAAAAAGACGCAGTCCGTATCTACTGACAATGTGTCGGATGCGGCATCTTCCCGTGTGCATCTGCCATCCTTCTGATGTTTGCAGTTTAAGGAGCAGTTGATGGTCGTCATGGCGGTTCCTCCCCGATAGATATGATGGCGCTTCACTATAATTATTCCGAATCGATCGCTGAATTATTATTTCAAAAATTCAATAAAAAATGCATTTACCAACAAAAGGACCGGGGCATAAAGCCACCGGCCTTTTATTTGAATAACCGGCGCCTGACATGGCAGACGGCGGTTAGGATTGAAGCTTATGTCGCTTGACATGAGTCGTCGTGCAGCAGCTCAGATGTTGTATTGCTGTATCATACGTAATGGTCAGTATGAGCCAGGTGTCGTC
>DGEE01000117.1:0-5976 GCA_002385815.1 Hungateiclostridiaceae bacterium UBA3934 | reverse complement strand
AAAAAACCGGAGCTGCAAAAGCAGACGGTGTTGAAGCGCGCGGCTATTATCGATATACTGGACGGAGAATGGTCATGGAATATATTGAGCAGCCGAATCTGCCGGAAGGTGAAGTGGGCCTGGCCGTTGTCGACGGAAGGATAGACCGGAGATCAGAGGATACATTACGTGCGCTCGGCATCGGGCTTATCAGGCTTCGCCCTCATCCCGGGCTGTATGAGGCCGTTTCATGTCATCCTGACATGATGCTGCACCATATAGGCGGGAACGTGATCGTCTATGCGCCCGGTACGGATGCCGCGGCAGTTTCGAGGCTTGAAGCATACGGATTCCGCATGATAAAAGGTGAAAGCGTCCTGACGCCGGAATACCCGCATGATATCGCATATAATGTTGCCCGGGTGGGGAAATGGTATTTTCACAATCTGAAATATACTGACCCGGTAATCAAGGCTTATATGGACCATCTCGGCATTGAACCGGTGCATGTGGAACAGGGATACGCGAAATGCTCGATCCTGCCTGTGGACGGCAACTCTGTCATAACGACCGACGTGGGGATAGAGAGAGCTGCCAGAAAGAAGGGGATCGACGTTTTGCGCCTGGAATGCGGCGATTCCATAAGGCTTCCCGGGCTTGATCACGGCTTCATAGGAGGCTCCTGCGGCATGATATCAGACACTGTCTGCGCTGTCAACGGCAGCGTCGACAAGCTCAGGGGCTCCGGTCCAATGCTCTCGTTCCTTTCTGAAAGAGGCAAAACCATCCTGCAGCTTTCTGACGGGTATGTGACGGATATTGGCTCCATTATCCCGCTGATGCTGAGCGGATCGCAGTAACTAACCATCCCGAATAACATATAATATATCAGGCTGGTATGCTAAGCGGAGCGCAGATGCCATTGAAGACAGTTCAGTTCTGTCGGACGGCGGCAGCTGAGAGCCGGCTGTTTTTGCATTTGTCGCCAGGCGACATTTGACAATGGTTCATGCATCCGCAAAACAGAAAAGACAGGGAAATATGTAAAATGCGTGGGATAATTTGCATGTGGCCTGTACTGCATACAACATTTTGCGTGGACATATACTAGCTCTTGAAGGGATGTGAAGTTGATGCAGTTTCTTTGCATTGGAGTCAATGGCAGCGCAGACGCGGTAATGCAGCACATAAATGAAGAACTCCGGCAACTGAAGAACAAGAAAATCAGCTATTCCATCAATGAAATAAATTCTGAAGGCTCGGCTTCCATTATCTGTACCATCAACGACGGCAGGTTCTACAGAGAAAAATCCCTGGAATCATACAAAGTCCTCAGGACTTATATATCAAATGCTTTGGCCGACTATATCATAAGGCAGTATGAAGAGCGGCTCATCGCAAGGATCATAAACAGCAACTTCTGTTATTTCAATGCCGCCGAGAGAAAGGAAATACTGCGCAGGGCGCTCAGCATAATCAGAAATGAGGACAAAACATTCATAAACAGCCTGTTCCAAATCAGAAGAAGGAATGTCATCGTCCGACGGCTCATGGACTATTTCGACAACTCCAACAGTATCATCCTGGATGGCTTTGTGAATTTCCGTCTGAAGGATTATATCAAGGATCTGGAAGAGATTGTCGACAAGGCTGTGGATGACTTCCTGACGGATAGGGAATACAGGGAATTTATCAGATTACTGCGATATTTTGTAGAAATACAGGAACCAAAAATCGACACAGTTCATGTCATCGTAAATTATGACAACAGGTATACGCTTCTGGACGGATCTAAGAAGGAGATAACCAATGAGTGCATCCAGGAGTATGTAAATGAGATAACGGAAGGCGAGATCAATTACGATGATTTGCTTGTGAGCTCACTGATCACTTTTGCCCCGCGAAGGATAGTAATCCACAGCATCGGGCACTTCAGGAACAAGGAGCTCATGGAGACGATAAAGAATGTTTTCTGTGGCAGGGTCATCATTTGCCAGGGCTGTGATGTATGCTCTGTGAAAATGGCAAAGAGTGAAACGGAAAAATAGCCCCGCATCAGGATTTATAGCATTGGATCGGGAAAAATGAAGGGCTTTGTCAGAAGCCCTTCATTTTATGACATAAAATCCTGAGCAGGTTGAAATTTTTACAAAAATTTTTAAATATTATATTGACATTCTGGCTTTAGATGATAAAATATACGTGTAACACAATATGATGTATAAATTCCACCAATCAGGTACATAATATAGTCATTATATTGATAAATTTTTATACAAAAGATAAAGCGACCCAAAAAACACAAGATGAGATTTGCGACTACACAAATGAAGAGATCCGGGGAAAGAAAAGAGAGTCAGCGACTCTCTTTTTCCCTTTTATACAGGCTTTTGTCATTGCCAGCCTGTGAGCCATCTGATAATATATAGTAAACAAAATGTTACATCCGGGAGGTTATCCGATTGCGGGTAGTCGGCTTCACAGGTCCAAGCGGCACGGGTAAAAGCCACAGGGCATCCTGGGTCGCCAGGGAAAGAGGAATTCAATACATAATAGATGACGGCCTTTTTATTAAGGAGAATCAGGTCGTAGCCGGTTATTCGGCAAAAAGGGAAAAGACGAGGATAGGCTCCATCAAGCGTGCTCTCTTCCTTGATGAAAACCATGTCAGAGAAGTGGTCAGATCCATAGAGCAGCACAAGCCAGAGGCGATCCTGATCCTTGGCACCTCCGACGGTATGGTAGATAAGATCGCCGCCCGACTGGGGTTGCCAGAGGTCAGCGACAGGGTCTATATCGAGGATGTCGCTGATGAATTTGAGATACAGCAGGCGATAACGACGAGGAAAGAACAGGGCAAGCATGTTATACCGGTTCCGACCTTTGAAATCAAAAAGGATTTTTCAGGATATTTTCTCGATCCCCTTCGAATATTCCGCCGCAAGGGGAAGCTGAGTTTCCAGCCTGACGAGGAGAAGTCTGTCGTAAGGCCTACATTCAGCTATCTGGGCAGTTATACCATATCCGACTACACGATATATCAGATCGTCGAATTTGTTGTCAGCAGCATCCAGGGAGTCAGCAGAATATCCCGTTTCAGGGTTGAGAACCATCCGGACGGGATTTATATGGAGATCGACCTGGTGCTTAAGTACGGGTATCCGATCCGCGATCTGGTGCGAAATCTGCAGCAAAAAGTATCTGAAGAAATTGAACGGCTCACTGCTTTGAACATCAAGCAATTCAACGCAACGGTAAAAAGTCTTGTTGTCGAGAAAAAAGAAACACAGTGAAGGCAATGACGCACTTGCCTGCCAGTTGACCGGTTTGATCCTGTCAGCGCAATGCCTGCCCTGGCTTTGGCCGGCGCAGTTGTCTGAATCTAACCGCGTCATGCTTGTTGTCGTGTCTGCACAATGCTTGTCCTGACTGGCCGCTGCCTGTATAAAGACATGCCATAGCAGCCGATATCGTAACCTTTCACAATGTCGCGAAATATAATGGTACCAGGGATCAGATTTCCTGGTGCCTTTTATTTCACTGACGTGGAAGGTGGTACACAATGCTTGCGAACAACACCTGGCAGATCACCGGAGGACATACCGGCGGACGGGGTCCCATGCTGCCGCCCTGCGCATATATCCCTGAAGGGATGCCCTGTATGAGGCAGCAGAGGCAATACATGAGACAGCCCTTTTCATACATAAGGCTGATGAATGCAGTGCCTGGCTCACAGCCTGTCGACATTTATGCCAACAACAGCCTGATAGCCCAGCGGCTGCCGTATAAAGGCTTTACCGAATATATGCAGGTATTTCCCGGGGTCTACAATATATCGGTGTTTCCGGAAGGAACAACCGGGCCTTCGCTATTGGATGCTGTTATCGAGATACCTGTGAGATCCATAAATACCGTAGTATTCATGGGGACACCGCCGGCATTGAGCATCAGGCCATTTTTCGAGACAGTGGTGCAGGTGCCGCCAGGGCGCTTGTACATGCGGTTCGCCAACCTGGTGCCCGGCAGTCCGGATATGGACCTGGTACTGTCAAACGGCACAGAGCTGTTCAATGACGTATCATTCGGCATGGTTACCAATTATCTGTCTGTTCCTGCCGGAACGTATATTTTTTATGTAAAGCAGAGCAACACTGACAGCAACCTGCTGTATGTGCCAAACATACATCTGCAGGAAGGCCGGTTCTACACCATACATACAGTTGGCAGGATGGATGGGAGTGTGCCGCTGCAGGTGCTGGTCCCGCTGGACGGGAATTCATATATTCAGGTCGGATAAATGCGGGTGAGTCAGTGCTGAGCAGATCCATAAAGTATTAACATTTCTGCGCTGCATAATTGACCTGAAATGTTGCTCAACCACATAATTAGCCCGAAGCATCGGCCGCCCGGACCATTATTTCCCGGGAAATATCCCGTTATCAGCTTATTTCAGGTCGCAATAGCCTTTCAGCTTCTGTATGCTGCGGGGCAGCGCATCCTTTGAGTTGCCCCAGGGAGCGTCGTTATAGCGATAATCGAACTTTTTGGTGAACCATTCCAGTTCCTGCTCGATCCTGTCCATATGTTCGAGTTGTTGTTGCATAAGGACTCTCAGGAATTCTTTCCTGTTACTTGGACTCAGATACTTCTCTGTTGCCTGGATCAGCATTCTGAGGTGCACCAGGCAAAAGCCCTTCTTCTCCGAAAAAGTCTGTCTGAACTCACTCTCCTTTGACCAAAGATACATGACAACATCAAGGTATCTGTCCATCGTATATTCCAGGCGCCCGCAGATAGTGCAGCTCTTTTCCAGCTCCAGAAGCAGCTTCAGAAGATTTGCTGCCGGTCCCGAATCTGCCTGGGTTTTGGAGCCGAGTTTTGCTGTAAGGGATCCCCATGAAAAACCTGAGCCTTTGGCACCGTCGGAACCTTGGAGCAGAGGCTTTGCAGCATCCTTTATTTTTCCGAGCTGTTCCCTGATATGTGTATCTGTTATGAGACCCAGTCCCAGACGGTTTTCCTGTCTGTTATACAGCAGTTCATAGTGCCTGCGGCAGAATCCCTTTTTATTCGTATCGATCCGGCAGTCCGGCTCCATCAGAGACGGGCCCAGATAGTAGTCGATATATTCTCTTTCCAGCTTGCTTTCCAGAAGACACAGCGGGCATTCACAATCTTCACTGAATGCTTCGTTCACCGGTATTGTGTAAATTTTTTCTTTCATACTGCCCATCTCCTCTCTGACAGATAATTATGATACAATCACAATTGACTCGACTGCCTTGATTATAACACATAATTCAGAGTAAATTTTTCGGTTGTAGAAAAATTTACTTACAATAGCGGTGTTTCAACCAGGCATACAGGATACCTGCAGCCTGGTCGCAGCATATTCATTGATGGTCATCACCGGAGGATATTATGTACTATAGAGGCTATGAGATATATGAGGACGGGAAGGGTATCAGGGTAGAAGGGATAAGTGATTTTGACCCGGTTCATACATTCGAATGCGGCCAGTGCTTCAGATGGTACAGAGAGCCGGACGGCAGCTACACTGGTGTCGTCAGGGGGAAAGTTGCCAATGTGTGCTGGCGGCCCGGGGTTTTGAAGCTGGACAACGTCACCCTTGAAGATTTCAAACAGATCTGGTTTGAATATTTCGATCTGGGCAGGGATTACGGACAGATAAAACAGTCTGTCATGACGGATGAGATCATGGAAAGGGCCGTAAGTTTCGGCAGCGGGATCCGCCTCTTGAGGCAGGAGCCCTGGGAAACCCTGATATCATTCATATTGTCTGCAAACAACAGGATACCCAGGATAATGAAAATAGTATCTGAAATATCAAGGCTTTTCGGCGCCGAACAGAAGTATGCCGGAAAGTCGTATTACAGCTTTCCCGATGCCAGGACCCTTGCAGCGCTGAGCCTTGAGCAGATTGCCGAATGCAGGGCCGGTTACAGATGCGGATATATCCATGAAACGGCTGCAGCC
>DGEE01000130.1 GCA_002385815.1 Hungateiclostridiaceae bacterium UBA3934 | reverse complement strand
AATGTGAAAAGCGGCCGTCAGGCCGCTGATGCTTTCTGGAGACGAAGGCACAGACACTAAAGTTCCCGCCGGCCTTCCAATGCTTTGGCCAGCGTGACTTCATCGGCATACTCAAGGTCGCCGCCAACGGGTATGCCGTGGGCGATCCTGGTGATCCTGATGCCTATCGGTTTCAACAACCTGGAGATATACATGGCCGTAGCCTCGCCCTCAACATCGGGATCGGTGGCCAGGATCACTTCCCGTATATTGCCGTCATGTATACGCTGAAGAAGTTCCTTTATCCTGATATCTTCAGGTCCGATACCTTCCATGGGGGATATGACACCATGCAGCACATGGTAGACACCATTGAACTCTCTGATCCTTTCCATGGCGATCACATCTTTGGGATCTTCGACGATGCATATGACGCCGTGGTCACGCTTCACACTGCCGCATATGCTGCAGGGATCGCTTTCCGTTATGTTGCTGCATATGGAACAGTAGCGTGTCTTCAGCTTTGCTTCCCTTATCGCATTGGCCAGGTTTTCCGATTTCTCGGCAGGCAGATTCAATATGTGGAAGGCAAGTCTTTGAGCTGTCTTGTGACCTATCCCCGGAAGTTTTTCGAATTCTTCTATAAGTCTGGCGATGGGTGGCGAATAAAGGTGATTCATGTCAGAACAACCCGCCCAGTCCCAATCCGCCGGTCAATTTGGACATCTCGGTACTGACCATTTCCTCGGCCTTGCGGAGAGCTTCGTTTACAGCTGCCAGCACAAGATCCTGAAGCATTTCTACATCATCAGGGTCAACGACATCGGGATCTATGGTTATTTCCTTGATTTCCTTTTTGCCTGTGGCAATCACCTTGACTGCACCGCCTCCGGCGGTTGCTTCAACTTCTTTTTCCTGGAGCTCGTCTTGCAGTTTTTCCATATCTCTCTGCATCTTCTGAGCCTGTTTCATGAGATTGTTCATATTCCCGCCGCCGAAGCCCGGAAATCCGCGCTTTGCCATAATCGGCACCTCCATGTTCTTATTTGATTACTGGTATAATTATATATATTAGCATCCGGTCATTCAAGGGCCGGTCATAAGCTGCTGCACCTGCAAAACCATGCTGCCTATTCGTCGATTATCTCAAGCGGAAGTCCTACCTTGTCAGCCAGCATACGTGCCCTTTCCAATATGTCATCGCTTTCAGGTTCTTCATCTGAAGCTGCTCTCTGCAAAATATTCTCATCAATACATCTGATTTTCATCTTGCGCCCTGTGGCCTGCATGACTGCATCTTCTATCAGTCTGATATGCTCTACCGTTGAAATCGTGGATTTTATTTCGTCTTTTGCCACCACACCTATGGTTTCGCCATCAAGCATGACAGCCCTTGTATTGAGCAAATAAGCATAAATGGTCATTTTCCTCATGCTTTTCAGGTGCTCCACTACTTTCGGCCATTCTTTATAATCGGTTATCTTTTTACGGGCACCTTTTTGTGCTGATCCTCTGATCTGAGAGTCTTTCCTGCCTGCAGTCCTTTTTCCCGCATCATCGCCGATATCATCAGGGGAAGGTTTTCCGTCAGCGCCATCTGCATGGCCGGCTGTATTATCAGCGGCAGGGGAAGCGGCACTCTTGCCATCGCTTGATTTGCCGGAACCTTTATCTTCTGAACTGTCATAAGGAACAGTTTTGCCTGCAGGTGTCGGTGTGCCGCTGGCATCCGACGGAATGGTGTCTGCCGGATTCTGACCTGCTGCCTGTCTGGCCATAAATTCTCCGCTTTCCAGCTTTCTTTCGATTGCCGCCAGTCTTTCTTCCAGATCCGCGCTGGTACTGACGATCCCCCTGCACAGCTTTATCAATGTGACTTCCAGCAGGACCCGCGGATTTGCAGCGTATTTCAGGCTGTTTTCCAGTGCGGACAGTTCCCTTATATGGTACATGATCTCTTCCATTGAGATTTTTTCGGCTTGCTGCTTCATAGTGTTCAGAACTTCGGTCGGGACTTCTATCAAATCATCGCATTTCCCGCCGGTGGATCTGCATATCAGCAGATTTCTGAAGTAAACCACCAGATCGGAAGTGAAATGTGCTGCATCCCGGCCTTCCACGATAAGCCTGCTCACATTTTGCAGGACCGTTTCGACGTTTCTCGACAGCATACTGTCGATGAAATTTGTCATGAATTCATCGTTGACCACACCAACTACCGAAAGCACATCGTCATAGCTGATGGACTTTTTTCCAATGGAAATGCATTGGTCCAGCAGGCTGATGGCATCTCTCATCGCCCCGTCCGACATGCGTGCCATGAGCTTTGCGGCATCCGGGTCAAGCTCTGTGCCGTCCGCAGATGCTATAACGCTCAGATGCTTTGCTATGCTGTCCTGGGAAATGCGCCTGAAATCAAAGCGCTGACAGCGGGAAAGTATCGTGGCAGGGAGCTTATGCGGCTCTGTAGTCGCAAGTATGAAAATGACATGCTCCGGCGGTTCTTCAAGAGTTTTGAGCAGTGCGTTGAAGGCGCCGGTGGAGAGCATGTGGACCTCGTCTATGATATAGACCTTTTTTCTGGTTCTGGTCGGGGCATATATGACCTCGTCCCTTATGGAGCGTACATTGTCGACACTGTTGTTGGAGGCAGCGTCTATCTCAAGTACATCCACACAGTTGCCGGACAGTATCTCCAGGCATATTTCGCATTTGTTGCAAGGTTCTCCGTCATGAGGCTCCAGGCAGTTGACTGCACGGGAAAGTATATGGGCCATTGTGGTCTTGCCTGTCCCCCTGGTGCCGCAGAAAAGATAAGCATGGGCGATCCTTCCCGTGCTTACACTGTATCTGAGCGCTTTTACCACGTGCTCCTGCTCGACCACGTCCTTGAACTGAGTCGGCCGCCATTCTCTGTACAAAGCAATGTAGGACATCATCAACAGCCTTTCTTCCGAACCTCGTTATGAACATAGTATATCAAAATGACAGGTCAAAAAAAAGTCTTCAGGAGAATATATCCAAAAAATGGGATGTGCATCACACAAAAAAGGTGCGGGAACGCACCTTTTAAAATTGAAGGCTGTGCACCTGATGTCGACGTGTTTCCACAAGCGTTACCCATATAGTTAACTCCAGTCAGGCGACCTTGCGGCACACGCAAGTGTCCGCTT
>DGEE01000099.1:24714-32645 GCA_002385815.1 Hungateiclostridiaceae bacterium UBA3934 | reverse complement strand
ATACAACGGCTTCTTTGCCGGGGAAACAGACAGATACCACGGCAGTTAAGGAACCAGATGTACCGCGGGCGGAACAGGCCGATAAACCGGAGAAAAAATAGAAGGACAGGACATTAAGGCATCAAAAGCCCCGACGATTTTGCCGGGGCTTTTTTACTGCGGTGTTTTGACCATCGAAGTCCAATGTATACCGTGAAGCTCCTGGTATACAATATTTACTGCAGGTGGCGTATTATCTGAAGCACGATATTTGTTGCAGGCGAGAGCGACACGTGACAGAGAGCATTACTACAGACGGGCAGTATCCGGCATAGGATATTTACTGCGGGCAGGCACAGCACCTGGAAGGGAATAATATTACAGACTGGCGCAGTACCTGAAACGCAATATTTACTGCTGGTGGTGCAGTGGCTGGCAGAGAACAATTAAGACTTGATTATGGAATTAATGTGGATTATAATATATATGAAAGTCAAAGATAGTCAAAATCAATAAGGTGATCAAAAACACGTTATACGAAGGGAGTGAGCACACATGGCCAGGATGAGCGACATAATTGAAGATTTCATCAAACAGCTGATCAACGAGACTGACGGTTCCATCGAGATACAGCGCAACGAACTGGCTAGTTATTTCAAGTGCGTGCCCTCGCAGATAAATTATGTGATCGACACCAGGTTCACCACCGAGAGAGGCTACTATGTTGAGAGCAGGCGGGGAGGCGGTGGGTACATCAAGATACAGAGGGTCAATGTGGACAGGCCGGGGAAATACCTGATGCACATTGTCAGCTCGATGGGAGACAGCATTTCACAGCAGTCTGCGGAAGTTTTCATAAACAATTTCGTTGACTACGATGTGATAAGTGAAAGGGAAGGACTGCTGATGAAGGCAGCGACAAGCGACAAGGTCCTCGGCGGTATAGGTGCCCCTGACAGGGATATAATAAGGGCGTCGATACTGAAGAATATGCTGGCAGCTCTTATGGTTTGATCCTGGTAACACAGTCGGGCGATTTGTTAATAGAATGATTTTTGTGGTAACAATTTCTATACCAGACGTTTACAGGGAGTGAGGCAGATGATGTGCCAACAGTGTCATTTGAGGGAGGCAAATGTGCATTACAAGCAGATAATCAATGGCAAAAAGGTTGAAATGCACCTTTGCAGCCAATGTGCAGAAGAAAAGGGCAAGCTTACGTTCAGTCCTCAGTTGAGCCTGGGCAGTCTGCTGTGGGGATTTGGATTCGGCAGCGATACTGACTACCCTGGTATTGGAAAGCAGCCCGTACTCCGCTGCAGCATGTGCGGCATGAGCTTCGATGATTTCAGGAGAAGCGGGAAGCTGGGCTGTCCCAATTGCTACCGGGTGTTCAGGGACAATCTGGAGCCGATACTGAGACGACTGCACGGAGGTTCGGAACATACGGGGAAAGTACCTGCCAGGCTGGCAGATGAGATAAAGACGACAAATGAGATCGAGAGACTCAAGGCGGAATTGGCTTCTGCTGTTGAAAATGAGCAATATGAGAAAGCAGCGGAGCTGAGAGACAGGATAAGGGAGCTGGAAAACAGCGGAAAGAGCGGGGGTGTGTGAGGTGAAGCAGAACGACATGCATTCGGCACCGGATATGGATGTAGCCATCAGCAGCAGGGTGAGGCTTGCCAGAAATCTGGAGGCGTACCCGTTCTCGACTCGCATGACCCGTGCCCAGGGGGCGGAAATACTGGAAAAGGTCAAAAAAGTCATGTTTTCTGACAAAAACGCAGGATTCAGTGATGAATTTATGTATTTCGGGATGAATTCCATGAAGCCTCTGGACAGGCAGCTGCTTGTTGAGAAACACCTCATCAGCCCTGAATTTGCAGAGGGCAGGACCGACAGGGCTGCGATTATAAGCAAGGATGAGAGGGTAAGCATTTTGGTGAACGAGGAAGACCACCTGAGACTGCAGTGCATATATCCCGGCATGCAGCTGGAAGAAGCATGGAGGCGCTGTGATGATATTGAAACCAGGCTTGATGAAAAGCTCGGGTTCGCATTTGACGAGATCAGTGGTTACCTGACCTGCTGCCCGACAAATTCGGGAACAGGTATAAGGGCGTCCGTTATGCTTCATCTTCCGGCACTGTCAATGACAGGTTATATAAAGGGAATACTTGAGACGTGCAGTAAGATCGGCGTGGCCGTCAGAGGCGCGTACGGAGAAAACAGCGAGGCTTCGGGAAATATGTTCCAGATATCGAACCAGGTGACGCTGGGGCAGACGGAGGAGGAGATAGTTGCAGGAATAAGCAACATAACCTCTCAAATATCAAATCAGGAAAGAATGCTCAGGGATGAGCTTTACAAGCAAAACCCGCACCGTTTTGAAGACAGGATATACAGATCTCTGGGTCTGCTGCAGAACGCAAGGATCATGTCTTCAGAAGAGAGTCTTAAGCTGCTGTCGGACGTCAGGCTTGGTGTTATCGCGGGATTGATAAACAGTATCGATCTGAAAAAGATCAATGATCTGATGCTGATGATCCGGCCGGCTTACCTTCAGAAGCTGGCGGGCACGGAGCTCGGACCGGACGAAAGGGATCAGCGGCGGGCAGAATTGCTGCGGAAGAGTTTGAGTGCGGGTAGTTTAAATTAAGGAGTGATACGAATGTATGGGAGATTTACTGAAAAGGCTGAGAAGGCAATAAGCTTGTCCCAGGAAAGTGCTGCCAAGCTGGGGCACAGCTATGTTGGAACCGAGCATCTGCTGCTCGGCTTGCTGAAAGAAGGTACCGGGGTTGCTGCCAGGGTGCTCCAGAGCCAGGGAGTGACTGAAGATAAAATTATCAAGCAGATCGAGGAGCTGATCGGCAGAGGCGACAGTTCCGGCAAGACTCCGGTGGATTTTACGCCGAGAACAAAAAGAGTGATAGAATTGAGCTTGAGCGAAGCCAGGCGGCTTGGCCACAATTATATAGGGACTGAGCATCTGCTCCTGGGCGTCATGAGAGAGGGCGAAAGTGTTGCTGTGAGGATACTCATGGATCTGGGAGTCGACCCGCACAAGCTTTTCAATGATATAGTAAGGATGCTCAGTGAGGATGCCCCGGGGCCGGGCGGTGAGCCAAGGAGTGCATCCGGCAATACGAACACGCCTACCCTCAACCAGTTTGGCAGAGATTTGACTGATATGGCGAGAGAGGGCAAGTTCGACCCTATAATAGGGCGTGATAAAGAGATCGAAAGGGTTATACAGATACTCAGCAGAAGGACGAAAAACAATCCGTGTCTCATCGGCGAGCCCGGTGTCGGGAAAACAGCCATAGCTGAAGGATTGGCACAAAAAATAGTAGAGGGGAATATCCCGGAGCTGCTGAAGGATAAGAGAGTGTTTACCCTCGATCTGTCTTCCATGGTGGCAGGAGCCAAGTACAGAGGCGAGTTTGAGGAACGGCTGAAGAAGGCCATGGATGAAGTCAAAAAGGCAGGCAACGTCATTCTTTTCATAGATGAGATGCATACCATCATTGGAGCAGGTGCGGCAGAAGGCGCCATCGATGCGTCGAACATTCTGAAACCGGCGCTTGCCCGCGGCGAGATACAGGTGATAGGTGCCACCACCATCAATGAGTACCGAAAACATGTGGAGAAGGATGCGGCACTGGAGCGCAGATTCCAGCCAATCACCGTCGGGGAGCCAACGCAGGAGGAAGCCATCGAAATACTGAAGGGGATACGTGACAAGTATGAAGCCCATCATCGCGTGAAGATCACCGACGATGCACTGGAAGCCGCTGTGAAGCTGTCTGCCAGGTACATCACAGACAGGTATCTGCCTGACAAGGCAATCGACCTCATAGATGAGGCGGCATCCAAGGTCAGATTGAAAGCCTTTACTGCGCCTGTTGACCTGAAGAAGCTGGAGGAGCAGATTGAGAAACTGGCAAAGGAAAAGGAAAATGCTATCCGGCTGCAGGAGTTTGAAAAGGCGGCATCGATCAGGGATCAGGAGCAGAAGCTGAAGGCTGAGTATGAGCAGATGAAGGACGATTGGTACCAGAAGAATCAGACCAGGACCGATACGGTCACAGAGGATGAGATAGCTGATATCGTGGCAAGCTGGACAGGTATACCTGTGAAACGGCTGGCAGAAGAAGAGACCGAGAGGCTCATGAAGATGGAGGATGTGCTCCATGAAAGAGTCATCGGTCAGGACGAGGCGGTGAAGGCTGTTTCAAAGGCTATCAGAAGGGGAAGAGTCGGTCTGAAGGATCCCAGGAGGCCGATAGGGTCGTTCATATTCCTCGGGCCGACGGGTGTTGGAAAGACCGAGCTGAGCAAGGCGCTTGCAGAAGCTTTGTTTGGCAATGAAAATGCCATGATCAGGATCGACATGTCCGAGTACATGGAGAAATTTACCGTGTCCAGGCTGATCGGTTCGCCTCCGGGCTATGTGGGCTATGATGAAGGAGGTCAGCTCACGGAGAAGGTCAGAAGGAAACCGTATTCAGTGCTGCTGTTCGACGAGATAGAAAAGGCGCATCCGGATGTGTTCAATATACTGTTGCAGATCCTGGAGGATGGAAGACTCACGGATTCACAGGGAAGGACTGTCGACTTCAGGAATACCGTGATAATAATGACATCCAATGTCGGCGGAAGGATGATAACAGAACCCAGACGAGTTGGGTTTGTCGCCGGTGACGATGCGGCAAGGGACTATGAAGATATGAAGAGCAATGTTATGGGCGAACTCAAGAGGACCTTCCGCCCCGAATTCCTCAACAGGGTGGATGATATCATCGTATTCCATCCCCTCGACAAGGAGCATATCAGGAGCATCGTAGGCGTAATGCTCAAATCGCTGATGAAACGACTGGAGCAGAGTGGCATCACTCTGAAGGTGGCTGACGAAGCAATAGCGCACCTGGCTGAAAAGGGTTTTGACTCCGTCTTCGGAGCACGTCCTCTGAGAAGGGCCATCCAAACCATGGTCGAAGACAAGCTCGCAGAGCACATGCTGGAGGGCACTGTAAAATCAGGCGACACTGTAAGCATCGGCTTCGACGGCACCAGGCTCGTATTCGAGACCCTGGCATCAGCCACACAAAGCGCCGAACAACCCACCCACTAAAAACCAGGGGGACGGTTCTCCACTTTATCAGATGAAGAACCGTCCCTTTTTATCTGCCGACTCACTCAGGGGACAGTTCTTCTTTTTCATCAAGGGGGACAGTTCTCTTTTTTTTGTCCACGGCACATCCGGAGGGACAGTTCTTCATTTTCGCCTAACTCCAGGGGACAGTTCTGCATTTTCTCGGATTACCTGCAAGATTTCTCAGGGACAGTTCTTCATTTTTTGGCCGAACTTCGGGGGACAGTTCTTCGTTTTTTAAAATAAGTGCTGACCTGAAAAATTTCATAGTACAATTCTTTTCGATTATGGTTATTTCCCGCAATCCTGGAAATGACCATTTGAACTGGAGAAACAGTTATTGGTTTTTCGTGCTAAGGACATTTTTTCAGGTAAGACTGTCTTTGAGTTGAGAACCGTCCCCGGGATGTTGGATTGTCCCCGAAGCTGAGAACCGTCCCCTGTTCTGGTAAATCCACAAAAGCTGAACTGTCCTCTGATTTGCTAAAGTGGAGAACTGTCCCTCCAAAATGAAGAACCGTCCCCGTTACAAATCAAAGAACCGTCCCCCTTCCTGAGGACTGTTTCCGGTGCAAATCGGAGACTGGCGCAAATCGGAGAACTGTCCCTCCGGATTTCAGTTTTTGCAGAACTGTCCCCTAAAATGCAGAACTGTCCCCTATTGGTAGCGGGAGGCTTCGGAGGTGGGTTTCAGGGTGTTTTGGTTTTTTTCCAGTTCCTTTATTGTGATAACGCGGGTGTGCTTTGTATGGTTCCAGGATTTATTTTTCCTGGTGAGGAAGCCCTGGATGGTTATGGGGACCCAGGTGAGGCAGTAAAAGGGGTATACCAGGAAACCCAGCAATATCCTGATGTCAAATTTGTTTTCAGACAGTATCACCAGCGGACCATATAGAAATTGCAATACGACGATAACATACCAGACTGTTGTCGGGAATACATACTGCAGTGTATAGAAAGGCGCTTCCGGATAAAATGACTGCACCCACAGCATTACTGTCATCAGGCCCATCAAAATGAATCTGATGGGCTGAAACAAATAAATTGCGCAGTCGAAGGCTGCCAGGTCACATTGACTGAACGCTTTTTTAAACAGAGGGCCAAGATATTTAGATGCGCAATCGGCATGGCCCTGCATCCATCTAATGCGCTGGCGCCACGATTGCTTCAGCGTTATCGGCTTTTCGTCATACACTACGGCATCATGCGCCCATGCAACCTTCATGCCGTTCAAAGCCAGCTTCATAGTGAATTCAAGGTCTTCTGTCAGACATGTTGCGCCCCAGCCTATACTTTTCAAAACTGACAGGTCCACACAAAATCCCGTGCCGCACAGACCGCAGCTGAGTCCCAGGTAATACCTTGGCAGCTGGAATATGCGGTTCGACAACCAGAATGCAATGGAATAGGAGCAAGTTATCCATGAATCAAAGGGATTTTTACTGTCTATGTAACCCTGAATGACATTATGGCCTTTACACAGTTGTTTGTTCATTTCATAAAGAAAGTTTGACGACACAAGATTGTCGGCATCAAAAACGCAGACGGCATCGTACTTATCGCCCATTTCATATATCTTCCGGAACATCCATTCCAAGGCATGGCCTTTGCCCCTTCTGTCATTGTCGCTTCGCACATAAACCAGCGCACCATGCCTGGCAGCGATAGAAGCAGTATTATCTGTACAGTTGTCAGCGATCACAAAAATGTCGAACAGTTCCCTCGGGTAGTTCTGCTCCTGCAAGCTGTCGATTATATGTGCTATTACGAGTTCTTCATTGTGTGCGGCGATCACTGCGGCGAATCGCTTGCGAGGGACTGCGTATGCAGGCTTTTCCTTTTTTCTCTTCCAGCCGTATACGGAAACGCCCCAAAAATAACAGCCTGCTGCCAAAATAATCACCTGTATGATTTGTGTAAGAAACATTATAAGTCTGTGAAGCATATCATCCATGAGATACCTCCATTACTGCGGTGGTTTATCTTATTTTGCGCCTTTCAGATGAAAATATTTATTGCCTTTTAAACGGAACCGATTGCTGCTTTTTATCGCATTATGATAGAATGTGATATGACATGGCGTGAGGAGAACTGATATGGTAAAGTCGTATTTCAACAATTTGATAACGGGCAATTCCAGCCTGTTGGCCTGTATTGACGGAAAAGGCGAGATAACCAGGATATTCTGGCCTGACATAGACTATCCTCAGCATGTGGACAGATTTATTATTGGCATCATATGCCCTGGTCTGTGGCCAGGCACATCCTGGCTGCATACTTCAGACTGGAAGGTCGGTCAGTATTTTATCGACGACACGAATGTCGCTGTCACTGAGTTTGCACATGGTAAATATTCATTAAAAATCAGGCAATATGACTTTGCTCTCCCGGATGGAGATGTGCTGAACAGATGCTATGAGATAGAGAATGACTCCGGATTCCAACTGGAGCTCGGCTTTGTGGTCTATTCCTCAGGCATATCTTCTGTATATGATACCGCAGGGATTATATATGATACCGATCTGTCCGCCTTAATACACTATCGGCATGGCTATTATTACGGAATCGTATCAGCCGTGCCCGCAATGCAGTACCAGCTTGGTCCCGGCGCGAAGGACAATGCGGACCGGGGGCAGTTGTACGGCAATGATACGATAGGGATGATGAAAGAAGGCAGCTTGCTGTGGGAATCCGTGCATATCGGGGACGGGGACAGGCTCAGGTTTTCTTTGAGCATATGTTTTTCAAGGGAATTGAAATCGCTGAAGAAAATGCTCAGGGAGATAAAATC
>DGEE01000099.1:5358-24482 GCA_002385815.1 Hungateiclostridiaceae bacterium UBA3934 | reverse complement strand
GCCAGACAGATAAATACCGGGATCCCTGAAATCGACCGGCTGTATAAAAGGTCGCTGCTGGTATTTGCCCTTATGACGAACAAAAGGACCGGAGGCCTTATGGCAGCGCCTGAGGTGGACGAGCAATTCACCAGATGCGGCAGATATGCATATTGTTGGGGCCGTGATGCAGCCTTTATTACATCGGCGCTCGACTGCTGCGGAATGACGGATGCAGCCGAAGGCTTCTATTACTGGGCAGCCAATGTCCAGGACGATGACGGCAGCTGGCAGCAGCGCTTTTATATGGACGGAAATCTGGCTCCTTCGTGGGGTTTGCAGATCGACGAAGGCGGTTCGATAATATGGGGTATTTTCCAGCATTATAAAGTGACAAAAAACATGAACTTCCTCGCCCGGCTCTGGCCTTGCGTCAAAAAAGGCGTAGAATTCCTGATAAAGTTCACAGATAACGAGACAGGCCTGCCCTGGCTGAGCTTCGATCTGTGGGAGGAGCGGCTGGGCGAGCATGCATATTCCAGTGCTGCAGTATGTGCGGGGATCGAAGCAGGTGCCCAAATAGCTGAATTGCTCGGTGAATCCCGGGAGCTGGCGGAGAAATGGCGTGAGCACGCAGGAAGGCTGAGGGAGGCAATTTTCAGGAACTTCTGGAAGCCTGAATGGAACAGGTTCATAAGAAGCATACGCGTAAAGCTCAACGGCTGGGGCGAGGAGCATACTGACAGGAAGATCTGGCTGAAGACCAATGATAAAAGCATCACCAGGGATTATACCATGGAGGACGGAACGCTTGATATCAGTCTACTCGGACTGAGTGTGCCCTTCGGCATATACTCTGCCAATGATGCTCACATGACTTCTACAGCCGATATTTTGGAAAAACAGTTGGTGGTAAACGGCACAGGCGGCCTTATGCGATATGAATATGACAACTATATCGGCGGGAATCCGTGGATACTGACCACATTATGGGCGGCTCTGTACAATATCGAGAGACGGGAATTTGCAAAAGCCAGAGAGTATTTCTGGTGGGCGATCAGAGGAACTACAGAACAGGGCCTTTTGCCAGAGCAGATAGACAAGCATACGGGCAGACCCGCCTGGGTAATACCGCTTACCTGGTCCCATGCGATGTTTGTCCTGGTGCTTGACAAACTGCTTGAGGCAGGTGAACTGCATCAGCAGTGACCGGAGACAGGAGGATAGCATCAGAACAAATGCATCAATACTGGCGGATGCTGACCGGGAGCGGGTAAATGATGTACTGCAGTATCCGCTGATATGCTCGGGTCAGAAGGTGGATCCGTATATTTGGATGATTGACTGAGAGGATTTATTGCAGCTTTACAATATTTCGACGACCGGAGGATAGGTACAGTCATGGCGAAGAACAAGACTGTCTTCATATGCCAGGAATGCGGGTATGAGTCATCTGGCTGGCTGGGCAAATGCCCGGCATGCTCAAAATGGAATACATTCGCTGAAGAACGGCAGGAATCAAACACCCACGCTTCAGCATGGCAGCCGGCCCAGTCAAAGCCGGTCAGCCTGGAGGAGATAAAAACTGACAGCGAGCAGCGAAGCCATACAGGGATGAAGGAGTTTGACCGCGTACTGGGCGGCGGCGTTGTCAGAGGATCACTGATACTGGTCGGAGGCGACCCCGGCATAGGAAAGTCCACGCTGCTCCTGCAAATATGCGATACTCTGAAAACAGATGCCGGCATATTGTACATATCCGGCGAAGAGTCAGCCAGCCAGATCAAACTGAGGGCTGACAGACTAAATGTAAAGAGACGCGATCTGTTCATAGTTTCAGCATCCAACTTTGAAGCTATATCGGCAATGATATTAGCAGAGAAACCCGGACTGGTTATCATCGACTCCATACAGACCATATACACAGACACCATAAGCTCAGCGCCGGGCAGCGTCAGCCAGGTCAGAGAAGTAACAGCTGCGTTGATGAAGATGGCAAAGAGCACTGGCATCACCGTCATTATTGTCGGGCATGTGACAAAGGAGGGGGCCATTGCCGGCCCGAGGGTGCTGGAGCATATGGTTGACACTGTCCTGTATTTTGAAGGCGACAGGCATCTTAGCTACAGGATTTTGCGCACTGTAAAGAACAGGTTCGGCTCGACCAATGAGATCGGCGTGTTTGAGATGAGGGATACAGGTCTGGCTGAGATATCTAATCCATCCGAGATGATGCTCTCGGGAAGGCAGGAAAATGTGCCGGGTTCCGTAGTCGTCTCGAGTCTTGAAGGGACCAGGCCTATGCTCATAGAAATACAGTCACTTGTCTGCCCTACGAATTTCGGCGTACCCAGAAGAATGGCCACAGGTCTGGATTACAACAGGCTGACCATGCTCATGGCGGTGCTGGAAAAGAGAGTGGGATTGCAGCTTTACAATTATGACGCATATGTAAATGTGGTGGGAGGCATCAAGCTGGATGAACCGGCCTGTGATCTCGGGATCGCAGCAGCTGTTGCATCCAGCTTCAAAAACATGCCCGTTGATGCCGGTTGTGTACTGACCGGAGAAGTGGGCCTCACAGGCGAGGTGAGGGCTGTCAGTCAAGTAGAGAAGAGGATATCAGAGGCCATGAGGCTCGGGTTCAGAAAAATCATAATACCTGAAGGCAATATGAAGCTGGCCGGACAGATGAAGAACAGAGGACAGTTTGGCATTATCGCCGTTTCCAATATCCAGGAAGCACTGGAGATAATATTTGAAAGCGCCTAAACACTTTCTGGCAACATTAAGCCAGATGGAACGTGAACTCCATCTGGCCGGGGGAATACAAGGCTTGCACAGGCATCATTCAAGATTGAATTTACCGAGCATTTTTACCCTTTCCTGTTCCTTGATGATGACATCATACAGATTCAAATCAAGGGTGTTGCAAAGTGATGCAATGTAGTAGAGGTTTTTGCCGAATTCTTTTTCGATTTGATCTCTGCAGCTTTCACACAGTTTTCCTTCAAGATGTGTGTCCATTGCATTGCGGATCTCCTCAAGAGTGCTGTCTTCGGGCACTTCCTGCTTCTTTGCATTTATCCTGATGCATCCGCATTGCGTCACTGCTTTTACTATTGCCCGGTTTACCCTGGCATTAGAGTCCTGGTATTTTGTGATCGAATCAATGATGCTTTTGTTCCTGAAAATCAGCTCCTGTACTGTGTACTGAAAATCGTCAATGAGCATATCCTTCATAGCAGTTCACTCTCCTGATGCGTTCGTTCCTGTACATAGTGACAATAAAATACATAAACAGGTAATTTTCATGTATTTAAGTCCACTATATATTGGAACCGAATAGTTAAAAATGTATCAGCATGGTTTAATTATAGATGTTTGGACAACTTCTTGTCAATGCCGATGTGTTTTTGCGTCCGGCTTTGGCGAATGGAATGTTATGGTACCCTTCCGATCCGGTTTGGGGAAATAAGGAGCCTCAGATGTCGGTATAGAGCCGCTTGCCATATGCTTTGACAATAAACCGCAATTGTAGTATACTTTATGTTGTGGGCTGGTACTGATTTTCAGTAACTTCCTATATTGCAACAAACTGGAAGCGACAAAATTTCATTGATCGTTGACGATAAAGCTTGATGTTTATTCGCCGAACGATTCAAACAAAAGACAAATCACAGATGAAAGTGATATTTTTTTATTTCATTTGGAGGATTTGTTATGTTTAGTGTCGGTGATAAGGTTGTTTACCCCATGCATGGAGCAGGAGTGATCGAGTCCATCGAGGAGAGGGAGATTTTGGGGCATAGGCAAAATTACTACGTTTTGAGGATGCCCCTGGGTGACATGAAGGTGATGATACCCACGCAGAACGTCCAGGACATCGGGATCAGGGAAGTGATCGACAGCTGTGATGTATGCAAGGTGTACGAGATACTCCAGGATCACGAGGTGAATGTCACCAACAACTGGAACAAGCGATATCGTGAGAATATGTCGAAGATCAGAAGCGGTAATATTTATGAAGTCGCGGACGTTGTCAGAATCCTTATGAAAAGGGACAAGGAAAAGGGGCTTTCGACCGGCGAGAAGAAAATGCTCAACAGCGCAAAGCAGATATTGATCAGTGAACTGATACTCGCAGAAGATTCTGAAGAGGTCGATGTAGAATCGATCGTAAACAGCTATCTCAGTGAATGAAGCAGTAACGATGTAATGTTCCCGGGTGCTTGGGTAGAACGTTTTCATAAGGGAGTTAGATAATGTGCTGAATAATATTATTAAATTCTCTTTTGCTACTGTTGGGTGTATCACAGGGATCACTTTGACCAGGACCTTTTTCATTTACCAACTGCCAGGTATATCGCCGGAGATCAAGACGCTGGTATATATCGTCGTAGCAATTGCACTTGCTTTCATTTTCTACACTACCAGCAACAAGCTGATCGAGATAGTGATGGAAATGCTCGACAAGCTGGAGGCCTCTATCCAGAAGCTCACACTGTATGAACTGATAGTCGGTTCGATCGGTCTGATAGTCGGCTTGATAATCGCCAATCTTGTTACTATTCCTGTCAAAGACATCGATATCATCGGAACGCCTGTATCCATAGTCATTAACATACTGTTCAGCTGTCTTGGGATTGCCATTGCAGCGGGAAAGAAAAACGAGAATATTTTCGAAAGCATCAGGGGACGGGCGGCTGACGGGGCTGGTGCCGCAAAAGGGAGGTCAGATCCAAAAATACTGGACACGAGCGTTATCATCGACGGCCGTATAATAGACATCTGCAGAAGCGGTTTTATTGAGGGAGAGCTCATCGTACCCAGTTTTGTGCTCGATGAACTACGGCATATAGCTGATTCTCAGGATCCGTTGAAGAGGAACAGGGGAAGGCGAGGGCTGGATGTTCTCAATATGATGCAGAAGGAACTGCAGTTTCCGATGAGGATCGAGGATAGTGAAGTGAACTCTGATGCAGAAGTCGACAATGCTTTGCTGAACATGGCCAAAAAGCTTGGCGGAAAGGTCATGACAGTGGATTTCAACCTGAACAAGGTAGCTAATTTCCAAGGTGTCGAAGTCCTGAACATCAATGAACTGGCAAATGCAATGAAGCCAATCGCACTGCCGGGAGAAGAAATGGTAGTACAAGTCATCAGGGACGGCAAGGAAAACGGACAGGGTGTAGGGTATCTCGATGACGGGACGATGATAGTAATAGATGGCGGGCGCAAGCATATCGGAGAAAAGCTGAACGTTACTGTGACAAGCATTCTGCAGACCGCTGCAGGCCGCATGATATTTGCCAAGCCCAAGTATTTCGCCGAACGGGAAGTATAGGTCGTGTGCCGTCGCAGGAGCTGTGTTGGCAGGTCCAGGGCCAGTGCCCCGTCGGCATGAGAGATAAGTCGGGTTGGTTCCAGGCTGGTTTCCCACCTGTACAAGATCAGCGCTGAAGATTATTCGTTCTCAGAATCCCATCGGTATTGTCTTTATTGAACCGGATTATCCGGTGTCCTGCTGATAAACCATGATCTCATGTGAATAAAGCCTTTCACTGTTGTGGGCTGAGAAGTTTTGTTTTTTATTCCAATCAGAGGTTATGTCAGATCAACTGCATTTCCAATTTTACTCAGAATTCGATGTATTTCAATATTTAGCTGTATTTCCTGGAGCTATCCGTTTTTCAGATCGCATGGATGAGTTTAAAATGGAACGAATACTTCTCAACCGGGATTTAATATGACATAATATGGAGAGACTGGTCCAGTGTCAGATCGGCAAATCAGTATCAGGCTAATGAGGGAGAGATGAAGTGATGGAAACCCGCAGCAAAGGACTGACGGCTGCAGTCATTGCGGCTGCAGGCAAGGGAACGCGCATGGAGCTTGAAATCAACAAGCAGTACGTCGAAATACTGGGTGTGCCGATGCTGGCCATGACAATAGACAAATTTGAGAAGTGCAGCCTCATTGATGAAATAATTGTAGTTGCCAATAAGGATGAGGTCGATTATTGCAAAAGAAATGTTATTGCGAGGTTCGGATTTACCAAGGTCACTTCTGTCACAGAAGGCGGAGAAAGCAGGCAGCGTTCCGTTTATAATGGTTTGAAGCAGGTGTCCTCAGAATGCGACATAGTTTTGATACATGATGGTGCCAGACCTTTTGTCAGCACTGAAAGTATAATGGAATGTACAAAAGCCGCCAGGTTATATGGTGCTGCCTGTGCGGCAGTACCTGCAAAGGATACGATAAAGGAGTCAGATGCGGAAGGCTTTGTCAGAAAGACTCTGGACAGGAGCAGCCTCTGGCAGATACAGACTCCGCAGGCCTTTGATTACAGGTTGATCATGGATGTCCATGACCGTGCGGTGCGCGATATGTCCGAGGCTACGGATGACGCGATGCTCGTGGAAAGATATGGTTGCAGGGTCAAACTGGTAATGGGCAGCTACTCCAATATCAAGGTAACCACAAGAGAGGATCTGATCTTTGCGGAAGCCCTCAGCAGGCGGCAGAACGGATCACCTTGACATAACAGGGAATGGGATGTGGAAGAGATGATTGAGGCAATCGGACTTGTAAAGAAATTCGGGGATTTTACAGCGGTTGATAATGTCAGTTTCAGCGTCAGCAAGGGCGAGATTTTCGGTCTGCTGGGCGAAAACGGGGCAGGCAAGACCACTACGTTGAGGATGCTGGCGACGATGCTGAAGCCTACATCGGGAAATGCAGTGCTCAAGGGGTACGACACGCAGAAAGAACCGGAAAAGGTAAGGGCTCAGATAGGGATCCTTTTCGGGGGTGAGACCGGGTTGTATGACAGGCTGACGGTAGCTGAGAACATCACCTATTTCGGCGAACTGAACGGAATGAGCAGGTCGGCTATCAGGGAGCGTATCCGTCAGCTGGCGCAGGCTTTTGGCATGACGGATTTCGTTGACAAGCGGGCTTCCACGCTATCGAAGGGAATGAAGCAGAAGGCAGCTTTTGCGCGTTCGATAGTGCATGACCCTGACATAATGCTGTTCGATGAGCCGACATCCGGTCTTGATGTCACAGCGGCAAGGGATGTGCATGATTTTATCCTGAGATGCAAAAGTGAAGGCAAGACCATCGTTTTCTCAAGCCACTCGATGAGCGAGGTGGAGAAGCTTTGTGACCGGATAGGCATAATACATAAAGGCAGACTTGTCGAAAGCGGTACTCTTGAGGAGCTTAAAATAAAACACGGGAACAATGATCTGGAAGAATTGTTCGTCAGGCTGGTGGGTGCGAAATGAAGCTGAAACATGTGATGATAGTACTGCGGAAAGAAGTAAAGGATCTGCTCCGCGACAGAAGGACGATAATATCGAGTATATTGCTTCCGATGATACTGATACCTGTTATCAACATCGTGATGGGTGGCGGCATCCAGAAATTCGAAAAGGATATGAATGAGAATGTCATGGTTGCTTTGTCGCGGTCCTCAAACAGCCCAGAAGTGAGGGAGCTTGTTCAGGAAAGGATCCTGAGCAAAAATCCCAATATCGTGCTCGTCGATGCAGAGGACCCTGTAAAGGCACTGGAGAATAATGAAATCAGGTGCATTTTAGAAATAGAAAACTCCTATGCCGAAAAATTGGAGGACGGGCAGCCGATACAGATAACGCTTCAGTATGATGAGTCGAAGACCAAATCACAGGCTGCAGCAGACATCGTTTCACGGGCCATTGATAGATTTAGCGAAGAAGTTGTTGAGGAAAGGATCGCTGCTTTAGGTCTCGATCCGGATTTTTTACAGCCTGTGCAGGTGGAGCGCAAAAACCTTGCACCAAATGACATGGGCAACAATATGATGCTTCAGATGATGCTGCCGTTCATGATTTCGATACTGGTCGCCGTAGGTGGGATCCCGGCTGCGACGGATCTCGTGGCAGGTGAAAAGGAGCGCAATACATTCGAGCCGCTTCTAACGACTATGCCAGACAGAGGGTCTCTGTTGCTCGGGAAATATCTGGCGGTGACGCTTTTCTCGATGGTCAGCCTTGTGGCTATTCTTGTCGGCCTGTCCATAGGATATATAATCAATCCCAATTCTCTAACGATCGGAATAGATACGCAGCTGCAAGGTATTTCACTGGATCCTTTGGCTGTCGTTCTGGCATTGCTCATAACAGTTGCCCTTGGCATGACGTTTTCAGGAATACAGATCGCGCTCAGTACCATCGCAAAATCGTACAAAGAAGCCCAGACATATCTGTCATTCCTGATGCTGGCGGCCATGGTGCCGGGATATGCCACGATGTTCATGCAGGCGAGCGACCTTTCTCCCGTTATGTTTGTGATGCCGGTCATGAACACAGTAGCTGCATTCAAGATGATACTGGGAGGTAGCATAAATTATTTCAACCTGGTGCTGGCGCTGGTGACATCGATCATCTTTGTCATTCTGACACTGATGTTTGCAGCATCACTCTTCAAGAAGGAAAAGGTAATGTTCAGGAATTGATGAAAGGCACAGGGGTGGGCATCTGCGAAGGTGACACGGGCCTGGTTTACGCATGTGTCCGGGCAAGGCGGGATTCCGGACAGCGGCTTAAATCACTGTAATGATGCTGATCACCTGTATCCCCAGGCCCTGTCCGAAGGGTGTGAGCTCTTCCCCGCTGGTCGCTGTTATGCCGATGCAGTCTTCCGGGATCTCGAGCATGACAGACAGGCTCTGCCTTATTTCATCTATTCTGGGTGATATCCTGGGCCTTTTGCATTCTATTGAAATGGACAGATGCACTATTTTGTAATCTCTCAGGTGTTTGAGTGCTTCGCGAAGATAAACGCTGCTGTCTGTTATCCCTTTGTTCAGGCACAGATCGTCGCTTATTTCACCGAGGATGTTCACGCAGGTGACACCCGAGATTGCATTTGTAATCGAATGGAGGATGACATCTGCATCGCTGTTGCCTTTTAAAGGCGGCTCATCCTCAAAAACTATCCCGCCGAGGATCAGCTTTTTGCTGGTATCTTCAAAATCAAACCTGTGGCTGTCCTGTCCAATACCTACTTTCATTACAACAACCTGCCTTCCGGCTGCCGTGAGCCGTTATTGAACTGATATGAAATGCGGCATACGTCTGAGGCACACCTGGAGCACGTGTATAAGTGCAGTGTACATTTTAAGCATGCCTGAAGTACTTGTGAAAATGCGACGTACGTTTTCCGTACATAAGCATTATATTGCCGGCGACGTATTTTGTCAAAGCCCGTGACGCCCCGGCTTAAGTTATTCACTGCTCTATAGATAATATGCAATGTCGGGATTATAGTTGATGTACAATCAGGGATAGGTGTCCTGTTTTGCCACTGCGCATTATCGCCGAGTAAAACGCAGTGCCGCTGATGTGTCAGTCCTGAGCGCAGGTATTGACAACAACGCATTTGGTGTATTATACTACTTCATAAATAGCGAAAACGTCGATGACGGGAATGCGAAAGGCAGCACCTTTCTTCCCACCCCTGAGATGCAGCCGATGAGGTTGCCGTTTGAGCCGCGATACAGGTTTACGATTCTGTTTCCCGATAAGGAAGCGGGATTTGAGTGGGTTTATCCAAGATGGGTGGTACCGCGGAGTTGATTCGTCCCTGAGCTGCAGGGGCGTTTTTTATTATCAGTCGAAAAAAGAGTTATTACTTGCTAAAAGGAGTGGAAATATGGCACAGGACAAGAAATTCGTCGAAGAGATAACGCCTATGGACCAGGACTTTACTCAATGGTACACGGACGTTATCAAGAAAGCTGACCTGGTGGATTACTCCAGTGTGAGAGGCTGCATGGTCATCAAGCCTTATGGTTATGCAATCTGGGAAAATATCCAGAAGGAACTGGACAACAGGTTCAAGGAAACGGGACATGAGAATGTCTACATGCCCATGTTTATCCCCGAGAGCTTGCTGCAGAAGGAGAAGGACCATGTCGAAGGTTTTGCTCCGGAAGTGGCATGGGTTACACATGGCGGGGATGAAAAACTGACAGAGCGGCTGTGTGTAAGACCGACATCCGAGACGCTGTTCTGCGATCATTATAAGAACAACATACACTCCTACAGGGATCTGCCGAAGCTGTACAATCAGTGGTGCTCAGTGGTAAGGTGGGAGAAGAATACCCGCCCTTTCCTCAGGACATTGGAGTTTCTGTGGCAGGAGGGCCATACGGCCCATGCGACGGCTGAGGAGGCCCAGGAAGAAACCATCAGGATGCTCAATGTTTATGCGGAATTTTGTGAAAATGTGCTGGCAATACCTGTAGTAAAGGGTCTGAAGACAGAGAAGGAAAAATTTGCAGGTGCTGAAGCGACATACACCATCGAGGCATTGATGCACAATGGAATTGCCCTGCAGTCAGGCACATCCCACAATTTCGGTGATGGTTTTGCGAGGGCATTTGACATACAATACACAGACAAATCAAATCAACTGCAGTATGTGCACCAGACATCCTGGGGGGTGACCACCAGGCTGATAGGCGCGATCATCATGGTGCATGGTGATGACAGCGGGCTTGTGCTGCCGCCCAGGGTTGCGCCGGTGCAGGTCGTTATTATACCTGTTGCTCAGCATAAGGAAGGGGTTCTGGAGAAAGCATCGGAGATTTGCTCGAGATTGTCCGGCTTGGTGAGGGTCAGGATGGATGACAGTGATAAGACTCCCGGATGGAAATTCAACGAATATGAAATGAAGGGTGTTCCGGTGAGGCTTGAGATTGGACCGAAGGATATCGAGAAGGGGCAGGTTGTGCTGGTCAGACGTGACACGAGGGAAAAAGTGTTCGTGCCGATGGATGAATTGGAAACCAGAGTGCCTGAGTTGCTCGATTCGATCCACAAAAATCTTCTCGAAAAAGCGACCAGATCGAGGAACGAGAAGACTTATACGGCTGTGGAAATGTCTGAGTTTGCAAGGATACTGGAGACCACACCAGGCTTTATCAGGGCGATGTGGTGTGGTGACAGGGCGTGTGAAGATGCTATAAAAGAAGAAACGGGTGCGACTTCGAGATGCATACCTTTTGATGATACAGAGCCTGTCTCAGACAAGTGCATCTACTGCGGGAAGGATGCAAATACGCTGGTCTACTGGGGTAAGGCGTACTAGGCCAGCCGGACACGCTGCCGGAGGGAATGGGACTATACTGAAAAATTACTGCCTGATTACCACTAAAATGCAAATAATTCAAAAATAATTGTCAATACTATTACCAGAATATTTATTTAAAAATTTTGCATTAAGAGGTAATTGGAGGTAGTAGTATGAAAACAAAGATCCTTATCCTTGTTGTAATGGCTGCACTATTGATTTCCACAACCTGCTATGCAACAGCAGTCGGCAATGAGCCGAGGGTGCAGCTGGCTTTTGAGAAAATCGAGAGCAGCACGGGAGAAGTCAACGTGAACGCTCTGAACTTAAGAGAAGGGCCTTCCACTGACTATCCGTCCATCGGCAAGCTGACAAAGGGACAGTTGCTGACGGTTATGGGCAAGCTGGGTGACTGGTATGCAGTGTATGTTCCCGATACTGGCCGCGTAGGTGCGGTTTATGGGAAATATCTGGACATCGAGGATGTTTCCATACAGGTCTCGGCGGATATCAGCGCATCGAAAGGGAAAACAACTTCTCCGGCACCGGAAAAGGTAGTTCTGACAGAGGATGAACAGAAACTGCTGGAGCTTGTCAATAAAGCGCGTGAAGAGAATGGTCTTGAGCCTCTTGCAATCGACGAGAACCTGATGAGGGTGGCAAGGATCAAGGCGAAGGACATGGTGGAGAATAACTATTTCTCTCACCAGTCACCAACCTATGGCTCGCCGTTTGATATGATGAGGCAGTTCGATACCACATTCAAATCTGCCGGAGAGAATATTGCAGGGAATAAAACGGTGGAAGGCGCCTTCAAGGCATGGATGTCTTCTGATACACACAAGAAGAATATACTGAACCCGGGATTCAAGGTGACCGGCATAGGAGTCGAAAGCAGTGCAACTTACGGAAAGGTCCTGGTTCAGCAGTTTATTGGGAGATAATCAGTGGCAGCAGCGCAGCTTGTCAGGCGGCTGGTGGCTGGTACGGATGCATCTCCCGACTGAAATGCTGTACAAACCGGGAACGAGTTTGGTTCGATAGATTTCGCTCATGCGGGATCGGATTTTGATTGAAAACCGGGCACGGGATAGCCTGGCCTGAAGTTGCAGCCTATAGGAATCAAACGCACAGGAGATGATTCTTCTGTGCGTTTTTGTTAGCGTTTTTTTGAAACGGTGCGTTTTGAGCGTGGTGGATTACCGAAGAGGTAACAGCTTTTTTAACGTAAATGCTTTCATTTTATTCAGGTAGCTTATGACCAGGCGGACTGTCTTGTCAGTTACAGGTCAAACCGCTCTTTATCTGAATTTTTTCTGGTGAGAATAAACGGCATCAATCTGCAGATATTATATATGAATGTTGCGAATATACCAGGCCCTGTACGCGCATCGGCTGTATATGAGCAGGTTCAACCCGTATGAAAGGAGGATCATGATGTCTGATAAGAAAAGCAAGTCCAAAGGCGCAGGCAAAAAGGTAAAGCTTTCTGTCTCTAACGACCAGCTTGGTGAAAACGCTGGTGAAGGTCGCTTTGAAAAAGCCATCAACTCAAAAAGCGGCAAATGCCGCTAAGCTTAGCAAACAAATTCCAGGGGACAGTTCTCAAATTTAGGGGGACGGTTCTCAAATTTGTGAAGCGTTCCTCCGCTAAGGGGGACAGTTCTCGAATTTCTTTGACTTGAATGGAAACCAGCGGCTTGACGAACAGTATGTTGGCTGCTCATCAGAGGAGTACCTTCAACTAAAAACTGGCTAACATAAGATTTACAAGAAGCGGCCTGTTCATGAAACGAACAACGACTGCATTCGAAGAGAACGTTTACTGCTATAACCAGCATTGAACATGTTTGGTATCGTGCAAGTAACGTTCTTGTTTTATAGCTGTGAATACCCTTCAGAGCAGATAGCTGTACTCTTTACCTGCGGTTTTCATTCGGATGGTAAATATCTGATTAGCCGACAGAAGAATAGCCTGTTATAGCTGACATTTCTTTCCGAAGGACCGTCCCCAAAATCGAGAACCGTCTCTTTGTACCCCTGTTTCTGAAGGACCGTCCCCTGGCCTGCTAAAGTCCACCAAAAAGCAGAACTGTCCCCTGGTCTCACTAAAGTTGAGAACTGTCTCTTTGCGCCAGATATTTGAAGAACTGTCCCCTATGAATTTCCTGCTGAGGTCGCCATTTCTGAAGAACTGTCCCCTGTCTGGATGCTTTGTCTTGTTTTTTGAGAACTGTCCCCTCTCTCGTTGATTTATTGTGTGTATGTGTGTTAGAGTATGGAAGAGAAAAAGCTTTTTATTTTGGGGTCAGAGACCTGATAAAGGATGTGATTAAGTGGGTAGCATTTTAGAAGCCAGTATTGCAGATTTTCCGGGGATATCGTTTGACTGCGCATGTGGGAGAAGGCATTCTGTGGATATAGATAAACTGGTTGTTGGCAGTAATATTTTGGATGAGGTTGTGATGGGACTTGACCCTTTCCGTGACGGGAAGCTTCTCGTGTTGTCGGACACCAATACATACGGCGCTTGTGGTGAAATCGTCATCGAGAGGCTTCTGGATGAAGGATTCCACCTGAAATCGTTTGTGTTTGAAACAGGAAGCAGCATATTGCTGCCGGATGAACGATCGCTTGGCAGGGCACTGCTTGAAATTGAGCCGGATACGTCGTTTATACTTGTTGTCGGTTCAGGTGTCTTGAACGATATTGCCCGTATAGTGAGCTACAGGACAGGCAAACGCTTCGCTGTTGTTGCGACGGCTCCTTCAATGGATGGATATACGTCAGTGGGATCATCGCTAATTGTTGGCAGGACAAAAACGACATATTACAGCCATTATCCCTGTGCAATTTTCGCAGATATCTCTGTTATGAAAAATGCGCCGATGATAATGATCCAGGCGGGGTATGGCGATGTTCTCGGGAAGTTGACAGCACTTGCGGACTGGAATCTGACGAGAATCGTCAACAATGAGTATTACTGCGATACAATAGCAAAGCTTGTCCAAAAAGGTGTCGATAAATGCCTGGCCAGCGCAGATGGGTTGCCCGGCAGGGATGAGCAGTCGATCCGTTTCCTTATAGATGCGTTGATTCTTACCGGTCTATCCATAGGACTTGCAGGCGTGTCAAGACCTGCATCCGGCACAGAACACCAGTTGGCCCACTACTGGGAAATCAAAGCTGTGGAGGCGGGGGAAGAACATGCCCTTCATGGTAATGCAGTCGGTGTAGGTACTGTTGTTACAGCAATGCTGTATGAACTCGTATCAGAAATGCTGCCGGAGAACATCGAATTTCCGAAAGCTGATTTCGTTCGCAGCCTGCTTGAAAAGGTTGGTGCTTTTACCAGCCCGAAGGATCTCGGAATCAGCCGGGAACTGTTTGTCGACAGCATGCTGAATGCAATGAATATGAAGGACAAATACACAGTTTTGCGCTTTTGTGCACAACAGGGCAAGCTGGAAGAGTTTACTGATATTATTACCAGGAGGCTGTATGACTGACAAAAGGGAAATTTTAAGGCAAAAGAAGCTTTTTGTGCTGGACATGGATGGTACGGTTTATCTGGGCAGTAAATTGATCGAGGGTTCGTTGGATTTCCTTGAAAGGCTCAGAACAAATGGTATTGAATTTATGTTTTTCACCAATAATTCTTCGAGGACGGCTCCTTTTTACAAAAAGAAGCTGGAGTCAATGGGATGCCTCGTAGATGACGGATCCATCATCACGTCCGGTGATGTTACCATCAGATTCGTTAAGGAAAACTATGAGGGTGCTGGCGTTTATCTTGTCGGGACGGATTTGCTGAAAGAGAGTTTTGCGCACGGAGGCATAAAATTGACTGACACAGATCCTGATGTTGTTGTGGTGAGCTTTGATACTTCACTGACTTACGAGAAGATTGAACGGGCATGCACTTTCATCAGGGAGGGCGCGCATTTCATCGCGACACATCCTGACCTAAACTGTCCGACGGAGGACGGATTTATTCCTGATTGCGGGGCAATGTGCGCCATGGTGACCGCTTCAACCGGAGTGGAACCCAGGTATCTCGGGAAGCCGTTTAAAGAGACCGTTGATATGATAAAGCTGATTACAGGCAGGGGCAATGACGAGATAGCATTTGTCGGGGACAGGCTTTACACTGATATAGCCATAGGTGTGAACAACGGGATCACCAGCATATTGGTGCTTACAGGAGAAACGTCCCTGGCTGACGTGGAACGCTCCCAAATTAAGCCTGATTTTATATTTGATTCGTTGTTCGCATTGGGACAGATATTGTGAGTGATAGCGATGCTGTGTCGGCATTGCTGCGAAACCGGCTGGGGCCGCAGCCGGATGGCTGCTATGCAATGTTTGGGCATGGAAATTGTTGGCGGATGAATTGTCCGTGCTTGTGAATTGAATTGTGTATTGGTTTGGGTGTATGATAAATGCAGCTTCGTTGTCCTGAGGCAAGGCTGACCAGATGTGAAGTTAACTGGCCTGAAGCAGATGAGATCCGGAAGTAAAAGGAGAAAACAGTATGGCTGATATCGTTGCTCAATTGATACGGGAATTTGACCTTAAGCCCTACCAGGTCCAAAACACCATCAAGCTGGTGGATGAAGGCTGTACTATTCCGTTTATCGCCAGATACAGGAAGGAACAGACGGGAGAATTGAATGACCAGGTTTTGAGGGAACTGTACGACAGACTGGTTTATCTGAGGAATCTGGAGAGCAGGAAAGAAGAGGTAAGGAGACTCATCGAGGAGCAGGAGAAACTGACCGATGAGATTTCGTCTGCCCTTGAGGCTTGCACAAGCATGCAGGAAGTAGATGATATTTACAGGCCTTTTAAGCCAAAAAGAAGGACCAGGGCTTCCATTGCCCGTGAAAAGGGGCTGGAGCCGCTTGCTGAAATCATTTTCGGGCAGAATATTTTCTCGGGGGACATAATCGAGATAGCGCAGAGTTATATTGATCCCGAGAAGGGCGTCAACTCCGCAGACGATGCTCTTGCAGGGGCTATGGACATTATTGCAGAGGATGTATCTGACGACGCGGAAATCAGGAAAAATGTAAGGCAGTTGTTTTTCAAACACGGTGTGCTGGTGTCCAGGGCTGCGAAAGAAGAGGATTCAGTCTACAGGATGTACTATGATTTCAGGGAGCCAATTTCAAGGATAGCCAGGCACAGGGTACTTGCAGTTAACAGGGGGGAAAAAGAAGGCTTTCTGCAGGTAAAAATTGAAGTGCCTGAAGAGCTGATAATTGAATTTTTGATGGCGAAGACTGTCAGGGAAAAAAGATCGATCACATCGGAATTTGTTGTGAAAGCCGTCGAAGATTCTTATAAGCGCCTGATCTCACCTTCTGTAGAGAATGAGGTAAGAAATGAATTGACGGAGCTGGCCGGTGAACAGGCGATAAAGGTGTTTGCTGAAAATCTGAGGAACCTTTTACTGCAGCCGCCAGTCAAGGGAAGGGTGGTACTTGGTCTGGATCCCGCCTACAGGACCGGCTGCAAATTAGCCGTTGTTGACGACACCGGGAAAGTGCTGGCTACAGATGTGATTTATCCCACACCGCCACAGAACAGGGTTGAAGATGCAGAGAGGATTTTGCTGCATTTGATAGAAAAATACAAGGTCGATATCGTTTCGATCGGCAATGGAACAGCTTCAAGAGAATCAGAGATATTTACCGCTGGTGTGTTGAAGAAACTTGACCGGCGTGTTTACTATATGGTCGTCAGCGAGGCGGGTGCATCCGTGTATTCTGCCTCAAAGCTGGGGGCGGAAGAATTTCCCGATTTTGATGTTTCTCTGAGGAGTGCGATTTCGATAGCCAGACGCCTGCAGGATCCATTGGCCGAGCTTGTCAAGATTGATCCTAAGGCTATTGGCGTTGGGCAATACCAGCATGATATGAATCAGAAGCGGCTCAGTGAGACTCTCAGGGGCGTGGTTGAAGATTGCGTCAACAGTGTTGGAGTTGATCTGAACACCGCATCGCCTGCTTTGTTATCATATGTTTCAGGCATAAATGCTGCTGTGGCGAAAAACATCGTCGATTACAGAGAAAATTTCGGACGATTCACCAGCAGGCAGGAATTGAAAAAAGTCAAAAAGCTGGGAGAGAAGACATTTGAACAATGCGCAGGTTTTCTAAGGATTCCCGAAGGGCAGAATATACTTGACAACACATCCGTTCATCCTGAATCCTATGATGCTGCTGCAAAACTGTTGAAATTGACCGGCTATTCACTTGATGACGTAAAGAACGGGAAGCTTGACGGGCTGGAGAAAGAGGTCAGGAAAAGAGGGATCGAGTCGGTAGCTTCTGCTATAGGCGTTGGTGTTCCTACATTAAGGGACATAATCAATGAATTGCAGAAGCCTGGACGTGACCCCAGGGATGAATTACCAAAACCGATTTTAATGACGGATGTTCTTTCCATCGATGACCTGAAGCCAGGAATGGTTTTGACGGGAACTGTCAGAAATGTAGCGGATTTTGGAGCGTTTGTGGATGTCGGTGTACATCAGGACGGACTTGTGCACATTTCCGAGCTTTCTGACAAATATGTGAGAAACCCGATGGATGTGGTTTCGGTCGGCGACATTGTTAAGGTGAGAGTGCTGGCGGTCGATGTTGAAAGAAAGAGGATAAACCTCAGTATGAAAAATGTCTAGAAGCCTGTAGTTGTCCGGGGCAATGCGCTGAACTCCATGGAACCTGGTAATTGGACAGAAGCGGGCATCCGGGCAAGACAGGGGAAATGTCATAGAGTACTAAGGAATCACAGTTCTGTGATAATTGTGCAAATAAGAGGTTGATGTTTTTTGAAAATGAGAGCTGAGCAAACATATCCGGAAAGAAGGAACAGGGCAAGCATGACAAAAGACTTTGTAAGGGCCGTGAAGAAGTATCCGTCCCTAGTAATCACAATAGGAGTTATCTTACTTATAGCAGCAGTTTTCAACAGATTTGTGCCGGTAATGGCTATGTTGATAGGAATAATAAATATAACCGGTGGCAACTTTTTTGACAGTATTCTGGCTGTTTTGCAGATGCTGACCGACCTGCAAAACATACCCTTAACGCTTTTGGGGGTGGCTGCTGTAGCTGTATTGGTGTCAACTGCTGTCGGCTTATTATTGCCCGGTTATTTGCTTGCGGCAAGCGATGGATTGGAGAAGGGGCCCAAAAAAAAGGGATTGTTTCGCAAAGGCATAAGAAAGTATTTCCTGAGATTTTTCCATATGACGATCAGGGTCGTACTTCTGGCTGTACTCTTGTTAGTATTCCTGCTGGTTTCGACCGTACCCGGTATTGTAATGACAAGGGTTGCGCTTTCATCCAGTCCGGAGCTTCTGATTGTAGCGATATTCATTGATATAGTGACCGTCGCGATGTGCTTCGCAAGCCTTTCGTTTTTTTCAATATACACCTATATGTGGTATCTTGCTTCGCTGGTTACTGACAATAGACCCTTCAGCCTCGGGAAACAATTGGCTGACCGCCGGTTTTGGAAGATCTTGCCGGTCCTTTTGCTGTTCGACATTATACTAGCCGGCGGCTTCCTTGCTATCTTTATGATAGGCAGCCAACTCATCAGGTATGCAGCGGGCTGGTTATTCGGCACTGCTTTTTTCACCGCCCTGGCGTTATATCTGGTAAAATTTTTCAAAGACAGCTTTAATTAAGGGGACAGTTCTCAAAAAACCAAAAGGGGACAGTTCTCAAAAAACAGAAACGACCACCAACTTAATCGGGAAGTTAAGGGTTTAAGGGGGACAGTTCTCAAAAATGTGGACAATCACCAATTAACCGGGAGAGTTTAGGGGACAGTTCTCAACTTTTATAAGTAAGTTATAAATTTGAATACTATTTTTCAAGCAACAATCTCCACTGATGACATAATGATTTTAACAACATAAGTGCTAAGGTCCAATCTCGAGCGGGCAATTTGAAGAAATGTCCCACTTTTTTCTGGTGTTATAAATTCGAGGGCAGACTGTTTAG
>DGEE01000099.1:0-5063 GCA_002385815.1 Hungateiclostridiaceae bacterium UBA3934 | reverse complement strand
GCCTTGACCAAATCCAGGAGCTGGTTGCTGTTGCGGGATTATAATAGTATACGCAGCCATATGTCGGATCCCAGCCGTTCAAAGCGTCTCTTGCTGCTTTAATGGCAGTGGCATTTGGTTCCAGGTTGATTTGTCCGTCGTCAACCACATCAAAAGCTCCGGGTTGATATATTACTCCGGCGATCGTATTTGGGAACCTGGAGTCCCTGACTCTGTTGAGCACGACTGCTCCAACTGCGACCTGCCCGACATAGGGTTCGCCGCGGGCTTCGCCATGGATTAACCTTGCCAGCAGGTTCAGGTCTCGGGAATCACCGCTGCCGCCTCCTCCGCCTGCAGGTTGACCTGTCGGCAGTCCAATGGCAGCCAGCGTTTCAGGTCCAGCTATTCCATCGACTGTCAGGCCATGCTTTGCCTGGAAGTTCCTTACTGCGCTGTAGGTCAAATATCCGTATATTCCGTCGATCTCGCCGTGATAATAGCCCCAGTCCGCAAGTCTGTTCTGGATGTTCCTGACTTCCTGACCGGTGGAACCATAACCTGAAAGCACAGCAATGCTCTTATCGAGTAAATCGGTAATATATGCATGGTTGCATAAAGCAAGAACGGTCAAAACCGTAACAAAAACGAGCAATGCAGTTTTTTTAAGCAACGACATCCCTCTTTTCGCTTATATTGCATAGCCGTTTTATTTTTTGTATCAGATAGAAATTTATTCAGAAAAGAAGTATGTAGATCAGGATGATTAGCAGAAGATCGTCTTCGAAAGATTCTTCCAGCATGAGGATAATTAGGCCCACCAGGATAATTTCTTCGATTGTTATATGTCTGCGGATATAGCTTACAACTTTTGACAATGAAAAACCTCTTTGGCCTTTGACCCTGTCATCCGTCTGGATTTCCTTTTCATTAGGAAGTGGTATGCCAAAGAAGTCTGAATCGTCATGAGAATAAGACCCGACATTGCTTATAGAGTAGGTTGGATTTGCACTATAGAATTGGGGCATGTATTTTTTATAGCTTCTATTTGGCCTTTTGTAAGGCATTCGGTTCACCTCGTCTGTTTTTCCTGCTCGTTGAGAAGCCTGCTCAGACTAGCTATTTGTAATAATTGTATGCAGTTGCCTATTTTCTTTTGTCTTCTGTTGTTCATAAATGGCTTGATGGCATTGAGGAGATTTATTCGTGGGTCATTTGATGAATTCAGTTTACTTAGTGCATTTCTCGCTGTGGCAAGAACGTCCCTGTTTATTGACTGTGGGTCTTCGGAAGAAGACTGCAGGGCTGGTGCCTGCTCATCAGAAGAGTGTTTTATACTGTCAGGTTGCGTGGAAGCGGTGAAAGAGTCAGCTTCTGAAGAAGCGTCCCCTTCATCTTTTGAAGAAGCGTCCCCGTTGTTTTCAAGGGAGGCTGAAAGCAGGGATACGAGCTCCTTAACATTGTCCGGGACATTGTCGTGTCCGAGCAACTGCGCTATTTGTTGGACCTTTTTGTTGAGATTATCACTCATGGTTACTTCCTCCAAACCCAGGCACTAATAATATATTCACCAGCTATTTAATAATGTCTTTAATTTTGCTGATTATTTCGGGCCCGTTTTCACCCAGCATTTTCTGGACAGTATCCAGATCTATGTTATTCATTTTCTGCCTTAATTCGGACTTGTTCAGTTTCAGTTCTTTCAGTTTTTCATCATCTATTTCATTGAGTTTTGTCATGATCTCATTTTTATCTACTTTCCTGAGTTTTTTCGCCAATTCGTCATAGTTGTCATTCTTCAACATGTCAAAAGCCGCGTTGATTTTTGCTGCAAGTACCTTATCATCCATTTTCTCAAGAAGCTCAGCCATTTTTTTGCCAAAATTGTTTGCCATAATGTTAACCCTCCACAACTAAATAAGTTTCATTTTCTGAATTTTCACTGCGAATATTTCCCTTATGCATTGATATGCTGCTATAATCCCGACTATGCCGCAGTTTCGTCTGATCTGCAGGTGCTTGCGAACAACAGCAGGAACACACCTATGATGATCAGTGGTATAAATCCCATATTACCACTACAGCAAGACTCATTTCCCGAGAGCAGCACAACGATAAAAATGATCGCAAAAATTAAGACTTCATCGAGTCCTTCATCAAACATCGTTCGCAATTTTCCGGAAAAGTTATTGAAAACAGCCATGGATATGCCTCCGGGCATTTTAAATAACAGTATATTTTATGAGTATGGCTGCGGATGTGTTACAATTTTGTTTACATGAAAAAAGGCAGGCTGACAATGCCGAAGTGGCATGACCAGACAGCCGGGATCATACCGCGGCAAATAATAACTGAGTTCCTGGGCGCTGAGCCGATCCATCCGGCACAAGGATCCTGTTGTGCCGTCGCGGATAAGGATGTATTCTGAGCCAACTGACGCATGTCTCAAACGGCAGGCACGTGTTGCTATTATGGCGGTGGTGTTCGCTGGTTTGCTGTAACACTGCCGCAACAGGGAGTCCATCCAAAAACGCGTACTTTTTTAAGACTCGAGTGTCTTAACGAGGCAATAGATACCCCCACTTCTGTGAGCGGTGGGTACCGTTTTGCCTTTCAGGCGGTTTATATATCTACCGCCTCGTTGGTGAAATTACCGGGCCAGGGGGTTTGTGGCAATATAAATCCTCCTTGAACTGGACGTTATAATAGCTTTTCCGGGACTGGAAAGCCGGCTTTCTCCAAAAGCTCTGGAGAGGACGGATTTGTTCCTAGCGGTAGAAAAGCTTCAGGAATACCAGAATAAAGAACAGCAGTGAATCGTCCCTGCTGCACGTGTTAACACCACATTTTCCGTGTCTTAGGATGCCAATTGCACTGTTGTCATAGAACAACAGCAAGAAGATCAGAATGAAAAAAAGCAATGAGCAGTCGTTATTTCTGCTGATACATGCGCTGTTCGGCATATGACCCCTCCTTCTGTTAGCAAACAGTGTTCCATTGACATAATATGCCTGAAAGCTATGAGGTGTTACAGTTGAACGGAAATTGCCAAAGTCGGATGTTATTTCAGCGGCGATGAATGGTAACTAATATTAAAGGTGATGATGAACTTTAGGGTTTTTTATCATATAATATTTATTGGATGAGTGCTGAGTCAGGCCAGGACCAGCGCCGCTGAAAAGGGGTAACACCTGTGGTGCTGAAGGTATTGAGGTCTGAAGTTTTACTACCTGTATCCGTACAGAATGTCGGACGGATCGGGGGTTTTGCAAAATATGACAAATCCAACGGATGAGAAAGGAAGAGATCATGTACGATGTAATTATCATTGGAAAAGGTCCTGCAGGTATGTCAGCTGCTTTGTATACGGTGAGATCAAACCTCAGGACGCTGATAATCGGGAAAAATAACAGCAATCTGTTGAAAGCTGACAAAATCGACAACTATTTTGGATTTGCACAAACAATATCCGGCAAAGAACTCCTGCATAATGGAGAAATGCAGGTAAAAAGGCTCGGCGCAGAGTTGTTGGAGGATGAGGTAATTACTATTGAAAAAGAAGATTTTTTCAAAGTCATGACCAGCACAGGCTCGTATTCGTGTAAAGCTATACTACTGGCCACCGGACAGCCACATAAAGTCATCAGGATCGAAAACCTGGTGAAATTTGAGGGCAAGGGTGTGAGCTACTGCTCTACATGTGATGGCTTCTTTTACAACAACTTGAAAGTCGGTGTGCTTGGCAATAAGGACTTCGCAATTCACGAGGCAAAAGAGCTTACGACCTTTACTAAGGATATAACGATTTATACTAACGGGAAACAGCTGGAAATTTCGGACAGATACATTGATGAGCTAAACAGATTCCATGTAGATACGAGAAAAATATCGAAGCTTGAAGGTAGTGATTTTCTGCAGGAAATCCATTTCGCAGATGGAGCAAGTGACAATATCGATGGCTTGTTTGTTGCGTATGAAAGTGCGTCGAGCATTGATTTTGCGCGAAAATTGGGTATAGTGACAGACAGAAACACAATTGTTGTGGACGGTAACCAACAGACAAATCTCGAAGGCGTGTTTGCAGCTGGTGACTGTTCCAGCAAATTCAGGCAAATTTCAGTAGCTGTAGGCCAGGGTGCAGTTGCCGGCAAAGCGATATCTGACTATATAAAAGGCTTGTAGCATCTGGTGTTGTGCAAATCGGGAGGATTTTTGCTGACAGAATGTAGAATTGATTTTACTTTTTACATATGTTAATATGAATTTATTATTTAAGAGGAGTTTGATCGATGAAGCGGCGATTGGATTGCGGTACTCATGATAGTGATGTTATAGCCAGATGTGTCAGTATTGGCTGTATCTGTGCCGTCTTCGGACTCCATCAAATGATAAAGTCTGACAGAGCCCTGTGATAATACGCCCTTCACAGGGCTTTTATTGTTATATGGGATGGAGGCAAATCACAATACTGGTTAATTTTCAGGAACAGGAGGACGCGTCACCATGCTGCTTGGTAATCAACTTGAGATCAATGAGGAGACACTTTTCAGGGGACTGAAGAAGGAGAACCTGACATTCGAAGAGGTATTTTGTGACATAATCAGGTTCATCGAGGCAGATACGAACAGCTCATACCGTATTTCAGTCGGAACCGATTCGCATGTCGGCTCGAAAACTGTTTTTGTCTCATGTATTCTGATACACCGTGTCGGCAAAGGTGCAATAGGGTATCTGCACAAGTGTGAAATGCAGCGTCCTGTAACAAATCTGCGCGAAAAAATATATCTGGAGACATGTGCCAGCCTGCAGCTTGCCTATCTGTTTGATGAGAATAAAATGAGGCAAATACATGAGGCGCTCGGGCCGAATCGCCATTCAGAAGGAATCTCATTTGAATTCCACATAGACATTGGGACCAAGGGGCAGACCAAAAGCCTGATCAATGAAATGGTCGGCATGGTACAAGGTCTGAGTTTTATTCCCAAAATCAAGCCGGACAGTTACTGTGCCAGCGCTTTTGCCGACAGGTACACAAAAGCGATGTAATAGGGGACGGTTCTTCGGAGGGGGACGGTTCTCCGATT
>DGEE01000095.1 GCA_002385815.1 Hungateiclostridiaceae bacterium UBA3934 | reverse complement strand
TCCCTATCTGTCGCGGGCGCAGGATATTTGAGGGGATCTGTCCCTAGTACGAGAGGACCGGGATGGACTGACCTCTGGTGCACCAGTTGTCATGCCAATGGCACAGCTGGGTAGCCAAGTCGGGAATAGATAAACGCTGAAAGCATCTAAGCGTGAAACTAACCCCAAGATGAGATATCCCACCAGCAATGGGTAAGACCCCATGCAGATGACGTGGTTGATAGGTCAGGTGTGTAAGTGCAGTAATGCATTGAGCTAACTGATACTAATAGGTCGAGGGCTTGACCAAAGAAACAGGTATGAAAGAGGTCTTTAACGTTAAAGAGTAGAACATCATGTCTTAAGTTGCGGAGCATTATATAGTTTTGAGGGTGCATACGGATGCACTTGAAAAGTTTATACAAGTTTCTGGTGGAAATAACGAGAAGGACACACCCGTTCCCATCCCGAACACGGCAGTTAAGCTTCTCAGTGCCGAAGATACTTGGCTGGTGACGGCCCGGGAAAATAGGTCTCCGCCAGAATTATATCAAAATCCTGAGCAAACAGCTCAGGATTTTGTTTTTACAAGCAAGGGGACAGTTCTCCAAAAATCAATCCAGTCGGCACTTTGTACAGGGCGCTTCACCTTTCGAAGAAGATAAGGGGACGGTTTCCCGATTTTGGGGACAGTTCTTCAAAAGATCCACATGAGATGGGGACAGTTCTTTAAAAGTCAATTCAATAGCTAATTATATATAGTTATTTTTTAAAGAACTGTCCCTGGTTTTGAATCGGTTCCCTTAGGCCAGGCGTTCGATGCCTCAATTTATCCAACTTTTGTAGAACTGTCCCCTTGCCGCAAGAAGTTGTCCAATTTCGTAGAACTGTCCCCCATTCAGAACTGTCCCCCATTCATGTCCGAATTTTTGAGAACTGTCCCTGATTTCAAATCGTTTGCCTGAGACCAGGTATGCGGAGCTCTTTATTTTGTTCAATTTTTGAGAACTGTCCCCAAGTGCAACTTTTGAAGAACTGTCCCCGAAAATCCCCGAAAAGTTGGGGGGTAACTGTTCACGGGTGCTAAATTGTGCTATATTATTACCTAAGTTGGAAACGGGAGGCGGTTTCAATGGATAGGAAGATAAGAGTTGGCATAGTGGGTTACGGAAATCTTGGGAGAGGTGTGGAAGCAGCGCTGAAGCTGAATCCCGATTTTGAGCTGGAGGCGGTTTTTACACGCAGGGATGTCAGCAAGGTGGCTGCTGATGCAAAAGTGGTGCATTTTTCAGAGATAGAGAAGTATAAGGGTATTATAGACGTTATGCTGCTGTGCGGCGGTTCTGCCACAGATCTGCCTCAGCAGTCGACTCAGATAGCCGCGATGTTCAACACTGTCGACAGTTTTGACACACATGCCAAAATACCGGAATATTACGATCGGCTGGACAAAGTAGCAAAGAAGGCAGGCACTCTCAGCCTGATATCGACGGGATGGGATCCGGGGCTGTTTTCCATGATGAGACTGCTCACGGAAGCCATACTGCCGAAGGGAAAGACCTTTACATTCTGGGGAAAAGGAGTCAGCCAGGGCCATTCAGATGCAGTCCGGAGAGTTCCGGGAGTAAAAAAGGCGGTCCAGTATACCATCCCTGTCAAAAGCGCACTTGACAAAGTTCGCTCAGGCGAAAATCCCGAGCTTGCTGTCTGGGAAAAGCATGAGAGAGTATGCTATGTAGTGCCTGAACCCGGAGCGGACAGGGACAGGATATCTGAAACCATCAAAAATATGCCTCACTATTTTTCTGATTATAATACTACGGTCCATTTCATCACCGAGGAGGAATTCGACCAGAATCACAACGGAATGCCCCACGGAGGGTGCGTGATCAGGACAGGAGAAACAGGAGCCGGAGCAAAGCAGAAAATGGAATTCAGTCTTGAGCTGGGCAGCAACCCCGAGTTTACGGCGTGTGTACTGACCGCATATGCGAGAGCGGTGTACAGAATGTCGAGGATGGGTCAAACAGGAGCCCGAACTGTATTTGACATACCTTTGGGTTATTTGTCTCCCAAAACCAGCAAGGAGTTGAGAAAAGAGCTGCTGTGACGGTTATTATGGCCGGTGCTGTTTGCATAATAAAAGCATAACAGATCCACAATAGATATGGTATATTTTGGTCAGCTGTTATATAATAGTAATAATTTATATTTCGAGGTGAACTATAATTATGTTAATGTATTACCTGATACCCATATGTGCACTCGTTGTCGGCCTGATAATCGCAGTGACGGGCATACTGGCACGGACGATTTCACAGCATAAGCTCAAGGTGGAGCAAATAAGAGCTGATGCCATGGTCAGGGCTGAGGCGATCAGAACCAGAAACCAGCTCGAGCTTGAGAAGCTGATAAAAGAGGAGCAGGTGAGGACTGAGAACAAAGCAATGTATTCCGATGAAGAGATACAGACAAACAGTGAAGCTTTCAGACAGAGAAGCAGGGTAAGAGAGTAAGATTCCAGGTCTGACCCTGAAAAAACAAGGCCGAGCCCAAATCCTTGAAAAAGTTAAAAAAAAGTACTTGCATTGTTAATTATGATGTAGTACAATATCACTTGCTGTGACATGGCAGACGATGAAATGGGAGATTGCTGTTCTTAGAAACAGGTAACTTCCATGGAGAATGTCCGATTCATGAAACCGGGCGACAAGTCACTGTACATTTTGCGATAGCACAGTAAGTGTGTCTGTTTGTAAAGTACAGCCCAGGTTTTACAGGTCCTGAGACCGTGTAAGCAGCCTGGGTTTTAAAAATAGAAAACAGGAAACACCCGGCATAGTGTACAGAATAAAATGCTTGTTGTACGTAACATTCGAGGGGATCAAATGTCAGAAGGCATGCGCTTATCGCGGCTTTCGACACCATAGGAAAGCTTCAGGAAAGGCAGACCTGGGGCTGAGGTCTGAAAAGCGGATCCCCGAACACTATTAAGGAGGTTATTGTATGGCAAACAATCAGAAAATCAGAATCAGGCTGAAGGCATTCGATCATCAGATACTCGATCAGTCAGCCGAAAAAATCGTTGATACTGCCAAAAGGACCGGAGCACAGATTTCCGGACCAGTACCGCTTCCGACAAAAAAGGAGATCTTCACCATACTGAGAGCTCCTCACAAGTATAAGGACTCGCGTGAGCAGTTTGAAATGAGGACACATAAGAGGCTGATAGATATTCTGATGCCTACGCCTAAGACAGTCGATGCTCTTATGAGACTCGATCTGCCGGCAGGCGTTGATATAGAGATAAAGCTCTGAGCTTTATCCGGGAGATCATGTTCATGATATGTCATGAACCAATGATAATTAGGAGGTAACAGGATGAAGAAGTTTATACTCGGTAAAAAAGTAGGCATGACACAAGTTTTTGATGAAAACGGCATTGTGATACCGGTAACAGTTATACAGGCAGGCCCGTGTGCTGTTGTCCAGAAAAAGACCGTTGAGAACGATGGTTATACAGCGGTAAGGCTGGGATACGAAGAAGTCCCTGAAAAAAGAGTAAATAAGCCGGAAAAAGGGTTGTTTACAAAGGTCAATGTCACACCCAGGAGATATCTCAGGGAATTCAGGACTGACGATGTCGACAGTTTTGAAGTCGGTCAGGAAATCAATGTTGCTGATATGTTCAGCAGCGGTGACAAAATAGATGTAAGCGGTACATCCAAGGGCAAAGGCTTCCAGGGTGTCATGAGGAGATTCGGATCCTCCAGAGGTCCCGAATCGCATGGTTCGAAGTATCACAGAAGAGTCGGATCCATGGGCGCAGGCTCAAGCCCGGGGAAGGTATTCAAGGGCAAGAAGCTGCCGGGCCGTATGGGCAGAGACAGGGTAACCGTCCAGAACCTTGATGTGGTAAGGGTCGACGGCGAAAGGAACCTGCTGCTCGTCAAAGGTGCAGTCCCGGGACCCAAAGGCGGTCTTGTCATTGTACGGGAAGCTGTTAAGTCCGGCAAGTAATACAGATGGGAGGAGGAAGCGATCATGCCAAAGGTTGATTTATACAACATGAAAGGCGAGACAATCGGTGAAATAGAGCTTAATGACAATATATTCGGTATAGATGTCAATGAAAACGCAATGCATCTCGCTGTACACAATCAGTTAGCAAACAGGAGGCAGGGCACACAGTCCACCAAGACCAGGAGTGAGGTCAGAGGCGGCGGAAGGAAGCCATACAGGCAGAAGGGGACCGGCAGGGCACGTCATGGAAGCATACGTTCCGCTCAGTGGGTAAAGGGCGGTATAGCGCTCGGACCCAAGCCCAGAAGCTATTCATACACTCTGCCAAAGAAGCTTAAGAGACTGGCATTGAAGTCAGCACTTACATCAAAGGTCAACAGCAATGAGATCCTGGTGCTGGATCAGCTGGGCTTCGACCAGATCAAGACGAAGCAGATGGTAAATGTACTCGACGCTCTTAAAGTAGACAGGAGCGCCCTCATAGTACTGGACAGCAAAAATGAAGTCGTTGAGAAATCTGCCAGGAACATACCCGGCATCAAGACGGCACTGGTAAATACAATAAATGTATTCGACATTCTGAAATACGACAAATTCATAATAACGAAGGATGCAGTTGAAAAAGTCGAGGAGGTGTATGCGTAATGAGAGCACCGGAAGATATAATCATCAGACCTTTCATAACTGAGAAGAGCAATGAGGAAGTAGCAGCCGGTAAATACACCTTTGTCGTAGATGTCAATGCTACCAAGACTGAAATCAGACAAGCTGCTGAAAAGCTTTTTCAGGTAAAGGTTCTCGCGGTCAACACTGCAAAATATAAAGGCAAGAAAAAGAGAATGGGCGTCCACATCGGAAACAGGCCCAACTGGAAGAAAGCAGTTATCAAGATAGACCTTGATCCCAAGCCGGAAAAATACCTGGCAAAGGGCGGCAAGGAAGTAGTCAGCTCGAGGAAATACAAGACCAGCATTGAAGAGTACGGTGTGACGCAGTAAAGCCCCGGATTAGCGAAGTAAGGCAACGTACGGGGAAAGCAACTGTATCGCAGCAGCGAAGCGCAGCTTCGTGAGGGCAGAACGGCACAAGACCGGATCTGCCGGATTAACAGGGTAATTACGTTTTCAAATTAAGGAGTGAGAAGAAATGGCAGTAAAAAAGTATAGTCCAACTTCTCCCGCCAGAAGGTTCATGACAGTATCCACTTTCGAGGAGATCACGAAGAAGAAGCCTGAAAAGGGCCTGGTGGAGACCCTGAAAAGAACTGGCGGCAGAAATGTTTACGGCAGGATAACTGTACGCCACATAGGCGGCGGCACAAAGAGAAAATACAGGATCATAGATTTCAAAAGGAACAAGGACGGCATAGATGCAAAGGTAGCCGCCATAGAATATGATCCCAACAGGACTGCAAATATTGCACTTCTCTACTATGTAGATGGAGAAAAGAGATATATACTGGCACCGGTCGGCCTGAAGGTCGGCGATATAGTCGAATCAGGACCGGATGCTGACATCAAGCCCGGCAATGCGCTCCCGCTGGCCAATATACCTGTTGGTACGATGGTACACAACATCGAGTTGAAGCCCGGCAAGGGCGGACAGCTTGTCAGAGCGGCCGGAGGCGCGGCTCAGCTCATGGCAAAGGAAGGCGACTATGCACAGCTCAGGCTTCCTTCAGGAGAAGTGAGGATGGTAAGCCAGAAGTGCAAGGCAACAATCGGCCAGGTCAGCAACATCGAGAATGAAAACATTACGATAGGCAAGGCCGGAAGAAAGAGATGGCTGGGTATAAGACCAGGCGTGCGCGGTGTCGTCATGAACCCTGTAGACCATCCGCACGGCGGTGGTGAAGGAAAGTCACCGATCGGAAGACCAAGCCCGGTCACTCCATGGGGTAAGCCTACACTTGGTTACAAGACAAGGAAGAAGAACAAGAAATCCGATAAATTCATAGTCAAGAGAAGGAACGAGAAATAAAACAGCGGGAACCCTAAGCAGGAAAGGAGGATTAACACCGAATGGGCAGATCTTTGAAGAAGGGACCATATGTTGATCAGAAACTCCTCAGGAAAGTAGAGGAGATGAACAGGACCAATGACAAAAAGGTTTTGAAAACCTGGTCCAGGGCGTCAACTATATTCCCTCAGATGGTAGGACACACTATTGCAGTACATGACGGCAGAAAGCATGTGCCGGTTTATATAACTGAAGACATGGTAGGGCATAAGCTGGGTGAGTTTGCACCGACCAGAACATTCAGAGGGCACGGACATCACACGGAGAAATCCACAGCATTGAAGTGAGCCGGTCCGGCATCAGGCAGATGATGTTTACTGCGGCATGAACCATTGGTGCAGGAGCATCTGAAGCTGTGGAAAGACCGTGCGCACTGCAGCACAGAACCGTTAACGTGCACAAAACAAGCTTAATGCCGAAAGGAGGAAATCCAGTTGGAAAAGAAGGTTTTATCTAAAGAAGAGCTTTTGAAAAACAAGGATCAGATACTGGAACAATACAATAAAACCAGCAGACAGTTTCAGAAGCCTGCGCTGCTTACCAAGAAAGAGAAAAAGGTTCTTGGGATAGGCAAAGATGAAGGAAGAGCCATCCTCAGGTATGCCAGAATCTCTTCAAGGAAGGCAAAGATAGTTCTGGATCTTATCAAAAACAAGAACATCGACGAAGCGTACGCTATCTTGAGATATACACCGAAAGCTGCTTCCGAACTGATTTACAAGCTCTTGAAATCAGCAGAGGCCAATGCATCAAACAACAACAACCTCAACAGAGATGCGCTCTATGTAGCAGAAGCATATGCAACACAAGGCCCGACTCTGAAGAGGATCAGGCCCAGGGCAAGAGGAAGCGCATACAGGATAAGAAAGAGAACGAGTCACATAACAGTAGTAGTAAAGGAAAGATAAAGTACCGGGCAATAAAGTCAAGTACGCCAAGAAGGAGGTTTGATGATGGGCCAAAAGGTAAATCCGCATGGATTGAGAATTGGTATAATCAAAGACTGGGATACCAAATGGTATGCAAACGATAAAAACTTCAGCGAGTATTTGGTTGAAGATTACAGAATAAGAGAATTTATTAAGAAAAAGCTGTATATCGCAGGCATTGCCAGGATCGAAATAGAGAGGGCTGCCAACAAGGTCAAGATAAATGTCCACACTGCAAAACCCGGCATCCTCATTGGAAAAGGCGGCACAGGCATAGAAGAACTGCGCAAGGATATCGAGAAACTCACTGGCAGGAGTGTCCTGATCAATATCACGGAGATAAAGACACCTGAGACCAATGCACAGTTGGTTGCTGAAAACATTGCTGCACAGCTTGAGAAGAGGATTTCGTTCAGAAGAGCGATGAAGCAGGCAATGTCAAGAGCGATGAAATTAGGTGCAAAGGGCATAAAAACAGCTGTTTCGGGAAGGCTCGGAGGAGCTGAGATAGCCAGGACAGAGCATTATCACGAAGGAACTATCCCACTGCAGACTTTGAGAGCAGACATAGATTATGGTTTTGCTGAGGCAAACACCACTTACGGAAAGCTCGGAGTCAAGACGTGGATATATAAAGGTGAAGTGCTTCCGGCCGTTAATAAGGATAACAAGGCAGAAGGGGGCGAAAGGTAATGTTGATGCCGAAAAGGGTTAAACGCAGAAGAGTACACAGAGGCAGAATGACTGGTGTAGCAACCAGGGGCAATTACATTGCCTATGGTGAATTCGGTCTGCAGGCTGTTGAACCCGCCTGGGTGACAAGCAACCAGATAGAAGCAGCCAGGGTAGCGATGACACGTTTTATAAAAAGAGGCGGTCAGGTCTGGATAAAGATATTCCCTGACAAGCCAGTTACGAAAAAGCCAGCCGAGACCCGTATGGGAAGCGGTAAGGGTTCGCCGGAATACTGGGTGGCAGTTGTCAAGCCCGGCAGAGTATTATTTGAGATCGCGGGAGTATCGGAGGAAATTGCCAGAGAAGCAATGAGACTTGCAATGCACAAACTCCCTATGAAATGTAAGTTCATAACCCGCGACAAAGAAATGGGTGGTGAAACGAATGAAAGCTAGTGAGATAAGAAATATGACACAGGAAGAACTTCAGAAAGAACTGAACGAACTTAAATCAGAGCTTTTCAAACTTCGTTTCCAGCTTGTGACGAACCAACTGGAAAACCCAATGAAGCTCAGGGACGTTAAGAAAAACATAGCCCGCGTCAAGACAGTGATGAGGGAACGTGAAATAAAAGGTGCTCAGGCATAATGAAAGGAGGAATCCTGTTTGGCTGAAAGAGGATTGAGGAAAACCAGGATAGGCAAGGTAATCAGCGACAAGATGGATAAGACCATAGTCGTTGCGATAGAGACCAGCGTAAAACATCCTTTGTACAAAAAAATCGTCAAGAGGACCTATAAGCTGAAGGCTCATGATGAGAACAACGAGTGTACTGTAGGCGACAAGGTCAAAGTGATGGAGACCCGCCCGCTTAGCAGGGATAAAAGGTGGAGACTCGTCGAGATCGTAGAAAAGGCTCGTTGACAGCAGAATTTCGTAGTAACTGGAAGGAGGTACTGGCATGATACAAGTCCAGTCAATGCTTAAATCAGCGGACAACACAGGAGCCAAAGAAATGATGTGTATCAAAGTGCTCGGAGGCTCCCGCATGAAATATGCCAATATAGGCGATGTGGTTGTTTGCTCGGTCAAAAATGCAACACCCGGCGGAGTTGTGAAAAAAGGCGAAATCGTCAGATGTGTCGTCGTACGCACCAAAAAGGGTGTCAGAAGACCTGATGGTTCATATATCAAATTTGACGAGAATGCAGCAGTTATCATCAAAGAAGATAAAAATCCAAGAGGAACACGTATATTCGGGCCTGTTGCGAGAGAGCTGAGAGAGAAGGAATACATGAAGATATTATCACTCGCACCGGAAGTTCTCTGAACGGGGATGTTCGGCGCCGCAGGGCGCAGGACCGCAATTCAACATCCATAATGAGAGGAGGCGGCATAAAGTGGCAAACAAGGTACATGTGAAAACCGGAGACGAAGTTTATATTCTCTCAGGCAAAGATAAAGGCAAAAAAGGCAAGGTTCTTGCTGTTAACCCCGATAATATGACAGTGATCGTTGAAGGAGTCAATATATCGACAAAGCATGCAAAACCAAGGGGAAGACTGCAACAGGGTGGTATCATCCACCAGGAATCGCCGATCAGCAGCTCAAAGGTCATGCTTGTATGCAACAGATGCAAGCGCCCGACCAAGGTGGGCAAGGTTGTCCGCGAGAGCGGGCAGAAAGACCGTGTATGCAAAAAATGTGGCGAGATTATAGACACACAGAAAGAAGCAAAGGATGAATAAATGCTTCTTGAAAGGAGGTTAATGTCTGATGTCAAGGCTTAAGGATAAATACAACAATGAAGTAAAACCGGCCATGACGGCCAAATTCAAATACAGAAGTCCGATGCAGATCCCAAAGCTGGAAAAGGTAGTAATCAACATGGGAGTCGGCGAAGCGAAGGAAAATCCCAAGGCTATGGATGCAGCAGTGAATGATCTGACGCTCATTACAGGACAGAAACCAGTGGTTACCAAGGCAAAGAAATCGATCTCAAACTTCAAACTGAGACAGGGAATGAGCGTTGGCTGCAAGGTTACACTTCGCAGTGAAAAGATGTATCATTTCGTCGACAAGCTGTTCAACGCTGCTCTACCGCGAGTAAGGGACTTCAGGGGAGTCAATCCCAACTCATTCGATGGAAGAGGGAATTATACTCTGGGTATCAGAGATCAGCTCATATTCCCCGAGATCGACTATGATAAGGTGGACAAAGCGAGGGGAATGGATATCGTATTTGTCACCACTGCCAAAACGGACGAAGAAGCCAGAGAACTCCTGAAGCTTCTGGGAATGCCGTTCACAAACAGGTAGAGGGTGTTGGAAGGAGGATATACGTGGCAAAAAAATCGATGATCGTAAAACAGAAAAGGACTCCAAAATATAGCTCCAGGGCTTACAACAGATGTCAGATCTGCGGCAGACCTCATGCCTATATGAGGAAGTTCGGAGTTTGCCGCCTGTGCTTCAGGGTTCTTGCCTACAAAGGGCAAATACCGGGAGTTAAGAAAGCCAGCTGGTAATCAGTTTTGGGAGGAGGTTGAAAACATGCAGATAACAGATGCTATCGCCGATATGCTGACCAGGATAAGGAATGCAGGCTCGGCAAAACACGAATCAGTCGACATACCGGCATCCAATATAAAAAAGGACATAGCTCGCATATTATTGGATGAGGGTTACATCAAAAATGTCGAATTTATAGAAGACGGCAAGCAGGGAATCATCCGGATATTCCTCAAGTATACAGGAAACAAGCAGAACGTTATTTCAGGGATCAAGAGGATAAGCAAGCCCGGGCTCAGAGTTTATGCAGGTAAAGACGAGCTGCCGAAAGTACTTGGCGGACTCGGTGTCGCAGTCATCTCCACATCCAGGGGTGTCATGACGGACAAAAAGGCAAGAGCTGAAGGCGTTGGCGGAGAAGTGCTTGCTTTTATATGGTAGTATGATTTACAATATATATTTGCGAATCAATGAAGTATTCGTATCAGGCTGGTTCGCACTGAATATCTGAAAAGGGCTCTCAGGCATCGTCGGAGAGGGCTCATAATCTTAAGAACAGGAGGTGCTTTGATGTCAAGGATAGGAAAGAAGCCTATTGATATACCGTCAGGTGTAAATGTAGATATCAAAGACAACGTTGTCACAGTAAAGGGTCCAAAGGGAACTTTGACCAAAGAATTGCACAGGGATATGATAATTAAGCAGGAAGGAACACAGATAATCGTATCAAGGCCTTCAGATGAAAAGATCCACAAGTCCCTCCATGGATTGACAAGGACACTCGTAAACAACATGGTGGAAGGTGTCACGAAGGGTTTTGAGAAGGCACTTGAGATCAATGGTGTCGGTTACAGAGCTCAGAAGCAGGGGAAGAAGCTTGTACTCAACATTGGCTATTCGCACCCGGTGGAAATGGAAGAGCCTGAAGGCATAACCGTAGAAGTGCCGGCGCCGAACAAGATAGTCGTCAAAGGCTGCGACAAGCAGGCAGTAGGTGAATTTGCCGCAAAGATCAGGGCAAAGAGATTACCTGAGGTCTATCTCGGCAAGGGCATCAAGTATGAAAACGAAGTAATCAGGCGTAAAGCAGGCAAGACCGGTGCTAAGGCCTAACAGGAGGGAGTTGAGAAGAAATGATAATCAAGGCTGGGAAAAATGAAATCAGGCGGAGAAAACATGTGAGAGTACGCAAAAAAATATCCGGTACTCCCGAGCGTCCCAGGCTCAATGTTTTCAGAAGCTTAAAGCATATATACGCACAGATCATTGACGATACAACCGGAACAACACTTGTGGCAGCCTCTACAGTCGACAAGGAATTGAAGGGCAAGCTGACCAGCGGCAGCAATAAAGAGGCTGCAAGAGAAGTCGGCAAGCTGATAGCCAGCAAAGCGGCTGAGAAAGGCATCAAGCAGGTTGTATTCGACAGAGGCGGCTATCTGTATCATGGAAGAGTCAAGGAACTTGCAGAAGGTGCAAGAGAAGGCGGACTCGAGTTTTGAGTGAGCTGCACCGACAGTAACCAGGTTAAATGAGGAGGGATGGAAATTGCAGCGTATCGATGCAGGAACATTGGATCTTAAGGAAAAGGTCGTTAAAATAGGTCGCGTTGCCAAAGTTGTCAAGGGTGGCAGAAACTTCCGCTTTACTGCTCTTGTAGTAGTCGGTGATGAAAACGGCCATGTGGGCGCAGGGCTTGGAAAAGCGGCAGAAATACCCGATGCCATCAGAAAAGGTATAGATGATGCAAGGAAAAACCTGATAAAGGTTCCCATAGTAGAAACAACTATACCCCATGAAATAATCGGACATTACGGAGCAGGAAAAGTATTGCTCAAGCCGGCTGGCCCGGGTACAGGAGTCATAGCAGGCGGTCCTGTCAGAGCGGTCCTCGAATTGGCCGGTATCCGTGATATCAGGACCAAGTCATTGGGATCCAACAATCCGATCAACATGGTAAACGCAACTATGCAGGCGCTTTCACAGCTGAAAACAGTTGAGGAAGTAGCTGCACTGCGCGGTAAAACGCCGGAAGAAATTTTGGGTTAGGAGGGCACCACAGTGGCAAAGCTGAAGATCACATTAGTAAGAAGCACAAGCAAGTGCAGGAAAAACCAGAAAGCTACTGTTGAAGCGCTTGGTTTGAAAAAGATTGGCAGTTCTGTTGAACAGCAGGATAACCCTCAGATCAGAGGGATGATAAAAACGGTATCACATCTGGTATCCGTAGAAGAAATATGAGGGAGGTGCAGAAGGTGAAACTACACGAATTGCGACCAGCAGCAGGTGCAAGGAAGCTTCCGACAAGGAAAGGAAGAGGACACGCATCAGGCTTGGGAAAGACAGCAGGGCGCGGACACAAAGGCCAGAATGCACGTGCTGGCGGCGGAGTAAGGCCGGGATTTGAAGGCGGCCAGATGCCTCTCTACAGAAGGATACCGAAGAGAGGATTCAACAATAAGAATTTCGCCAAGGTTTATGCTGAAATAAATGTATCGGAGCTTAATGTATTCGAGGACGGGACTGTAGTCAATGCAGAGCTTCTGAAGGAAAAAGGTCTGATAAAGAAAGTATATGACGGTGTAGCAGTCCTCGGGAACGGAGAACTCACAAAGAAGCTCACTGTTCAGGCCGCTAGATTTACCAAGACAGCTTCCCGGAAGATAGAAGCTGCAGGAGGGAAGAAAGAGGTGGTATAAAATGGGCGAAATGTTCCAGACCATACGTAATGCGTGGAAAATCCCGGATCTGCGTAAGAGGATCCTGTTTACCATAGCGATGCTGATAGTATTCAGAGTCGGCTCATATATACCGAATCCGGGACTTGACGCTGAAGCATTCTCAAGATTACTCGAAATGACCGGATCCCTTGGAGGATTCCTTAACATTGTATCCGGTGGTGCCTTCAAAATAGCATCGATATTTGCGATGAGCATATCGCCGTACATCAACGCATCGATCATCATGCAACTTTTGACTGTGGCGATACCCGCTCTTGAGAAGCTTCAGAAGGAAGGCCAGGAAGGCCAGAAGATCCTGCAGCAGTATGTAAGATACGGTGCCGTCGTACTCGGTCTTGTGCAGGCAGTTGCCCTGTATTTCACCGTACTTCCGCAGGGCGGCGTCGTTGACAACGGAAGTGTCTGGAGTTTCCTCACAGTAGTATTCACGTTCACAGCAGGTACCGCATTCCTTATGTGGCTCGGTGAACAGATCACAGAGCATGGCATCGGAAACGGGATATCGATGATCATATTTGCAGGTATAGTATCAAGAGGACCGGACGCTGCAAAAGGTCTGATCGCTAATTATCAGCTTGGCAGGTTTGGAAGCGGCGTTGTCGGGATCGTAGCCATAGCAGGCATTTTGGTGCTGTTCGTAGCTGTAATCGCGGCAGTCATCTGGGTGCAGCAGGCTGAGAGAAGGATACCGATACAGTATGCAAAGCGCGTTGTAGGCAGGAAGATGTATGGCGGGCAGAGCACGCATCTGCCGATAAAGGTCAACCTCGCAGGTGTTATACCGATAATATTCGCAATGTCGATAATGATGTTGCCTTCCACGATCGTAACAATGTTCTTTGCAAATAAGGACAACTGGTTTGTGAGATTGTTCAAGAACCCTGAGCAAAGCCTGTTGTATGTGATAATTTATGCTCTGCTTATCATATTCTTCACGTTCTTCTATTCAGTGATCCAGTTCAATCCTGTTGAGATCGCGAACAATCTGAAGAAGAACGGAGGCTTCATACCAGGGTACAGACCAGGCAAAGCGACATCTGACTATATCACGAAGGTGCTTAACAGGGTGACCTGGTTTGGCGGATTATTCCTTGCATTAGTGACGGTAGCTCCGATCATACTCGGCAACGTCACGAAAATTCCGGGGATATGGTTTGGCGGAACAGCTGTATTGATCCTCGTTGGTGTTGCATTGGATACTGTCCAGGCAATCGAATCACAAATGCTGATGAGACATTACAAAGGATTTCTGGAATAAGCACGGACACAAGCCGGTATGACAGGATCCTTCACAGAGCCCGAATACCGGCTTTCATGGACAGACTCCCGAATGCTTATTTCAGGGGGAACTGTATAGGAGAGTATAGTATAATGAGACTTGTGATATTAGGAGCACCGGGTGCCGGAAAAGGGACACAGGCGGCCATTCTTTCGGAGAAGCTGCAAGTACCCCATATATCAACCGGTGACATATTCAGGAGCAATATAAAGAATGAGACCCCGCTGGGGATACTTGCAAAGCAGTATATCGACAGCGGTTCGCTGGTTCCTGATGAAGTCACGATCGGCATAGTCAAAGACAGACTGGCTGAACCGGACTGTAAAAACGGTTTCATACTGGACGGTTTTCCCCGTACGATACAGCAGGCTGACAGCCTTGACAAGATGCTCGGAGAGCTTGGGACAAAGCTGGATAAAGCAGTCGATATCTATGCCAGGGATGATGTGATAATCAGGCGGCTTTCAGGCAGAAGGGTATGCCCTGAGTGCACAGCGATATATCACATAAACTCCAGCGAGCACGCCCGCAAAGGCATATGCGGGAACTGCGGCGCGAAGCTGATCCAGAGGGAAGACGACAGCGAGGAAACAGTGAAAAACAGGCTCAAGACCTATCATTTGCAGACAGAGCCTCTTATCAGCTACTATAAGGGGAAGGGCCTGCTGGTCCAGGTGCAGGGAGAAGGAAGTCCCGCTGATACAACGGCGGAGGTATATCAGGTTCTGGGGTTGACGGAATGATTACAATAAAGTCGAGGTCAGAACTGGAAAGCATGGCGAGAGCGGGTGAGATAGTAGCAACCGCACTCAAGCTGGTTGAGGAGGCAGTAAGACCCGGTGTTACGACACTGGAGCTCAACAGGATAGCCGAGGACTATATAATCCGGCAGAAAGCAGTGCCCCTGTTCAAGGGTGTGCCGTGCCCGATAAACGGCGGACCGGACTTTCCCGGTACGATCTGCGCATCGGTCAACGATGAAGTCATACATGGGATACCGGGTTTAAGGGAGTTAAAAGATGGAGATATTATAAGTGTCGATATGGGAGCCAGCTTTGACGGCTACTGTGCCGATGCGGCAAGGACATTCGCAGTCGGGAACATATCTGAAAGTGCCCGCAGGCTGATAGAAGTGACAGAACAGTGCTTTTATGAAGGAATGAAGCATGCCGTGAAAGGCAACCGTATAGTGGATATCTCCAGGGCCATACAGCGGCACGCTGAAAGCAACGGGTTTTCAGTAGTACGTGATTATGTGGGACACGGCATAGGCAGGGAACTGTGGGAGGCACCACAGATACCGAACTATGTCACCCGGGAGAGGGGTCCGCGACTGGAGCCGGGCATGACACTGGCGATAGAGCCGATGATAAATCAGGGAGTGTACAATGTAAAAATACTCAGAGATAAGTGGACAGTGGTCACAGCTGACGGCAAGCTCTCTGCTCATTACGAGAATACAATAGCTGTTACTGGCGGTGAGCCTGTAATCATGACAAAACTCAGGGGTGAGGGGACTTGAATGCTGCTGTAGGTCAGATAGTAATATCCCGCGCCGGCAGGGATGCCGGTAGGAAATTCGTTGTAGTCAGGGTGATTGATGATCTATACGTTGAGATATGCGATGGTGATCTGCGGAAAGTGGAGAAACCCAAGAAAAAGAAAATCAAGCATCTAAACATAACAGATGATATGGCGGAAGGACTTGCAGAAAAGCTAAAGAGCGGCGACAGAATCACAAATGCGGAAATAAGAAAAGCTCTGGTCGATTTTGTCAGTTGAAAAGGAGGTTTGAGTTTTGTCGAAGGAAGACGTAATCGAAGTTGAGGGAAGAATCGTAGAAGCATTGCCTAATGCGATGTTCCAGGTGGAACTGGACAATGGCCACAAGGTACTTGCTCATATCTCAGGCAAGCTCAGGATGAATTTTATAAGGATCCTGCCGGGGGACCGGGTGACGCTGGAATTGTCACCTTATGATCTTACTCGCGGAAGGATCACATGGAGAGCCAAATAGCAGATTTGAAATCACGTCCTGATCCATCCTGTACGGGATGGCGGACAAATAATACTACATTATAAATCATAACCGGATGGGGAGTGTAGAGATGAAAGTAAAACCTTCTGTTAAAGCTATATGTGAAAAATGCAAGATAATCAGAAGAAAAGGCAAAGTAATGGTTATATGCGTAAATCCGAAGCATAAGCAAAAACAGGGATAAGCTCTGAGTGAACGGGACTCATTCGGAGCAAGTGGAAATTGATAATTGAAATTTGCGATACAAGCTTGTTTTATCGGGCGGTGTGTGATATAATCTTAGCTTGGTTTGCAGTCAATTATCAATTATCCTGCCTGGAATGGAATTGAAATGACCATCCCGGAAGCGGCTGCGTGTGCGCCTGAAAAACGCACATGATCCGGGTGTTGATCATATATACCGGGTCAGTATGTTAAGGTATGTAATTAGTTTAGACATATGTGCCAAAATGTATGTGACCCTGCAAAAAGTTTAGATGTTATTGGTTGTTGCACTGTAAGATTATTTGGAGGTGTTTGACAAGATGGCACGTATTGCCGGAGTAGACCTGCCCAGAGAGAAACGGGTTGAAATTGGCCTGACTTATATCTACGGTTTGGGCAGAAGCAAAGCAAAAGAGATCTTGGAAAAGACTGCTATCAACCCCGATACCAGGGTAAGAGATCTGACTGACGATGAAGTCAGTAGGCTCAGGGAAGTGATAGACAAGGAATACAAGGTAGAAGGTGACCTCAGGAGAGAGGTTGCTCTGAACGTGAAGAGATTGATAGAGATAGGCTGCTACAGGGGCAGGAGGCACAGAAGCGGTATGCCGGTCAGGGGTCAGAGGACCAAGACCAATGCACGTACGCGCAAAGGCCCCAAGAGGACTGTCGGCGTGCAGCGCAGGAAATAAAAAGGATAGGAGGTTGATCACCGCATGGCAGCTAGAGCTACCGGGAAAAGAACTACCAGGAAAAGAAGAGAGCGTAAAAATATTGAACGCGGTGCGGCGCATATTCGTTCAACGTTCAATAATACTATAGTCACTATTACTGACACAGCAGGAAATGCCATCTCATGGGCAAGTGCTGGCGGATTGGGTTTCAGAGGCTCCAGGAAGAGCACACCTTTTGCTGCTCAGATGGCAGCAGAGACTGCAGCGAAAGCAGCAATGGAGCACGGCCTCAAAACAGTTGAGGTATATGTCAAAGGTCCGGGTTCTGGAAGAGAAGCTGCAATCAGAGCTATACAGGCAGCCGGACTTGATGTAAGCCTGATTAAGGACGAAACTCCCATCCCGCACAACGGATGCAGGCCACCCAAGAGAAGAAGAGTGTAATATGGAGGTGTTTAGATAGATGGCAAGGTATACGGATTCAACTTGCAGACTTTGCCGCAGAGAAGGCGAAAAGCTTTTTCTCAAAGGCGAAAGATGCTATACCAATAAATGCTCTATAGCCAGAAGGGCATATGCTCCGGGACAGCACGGACAGCAGAGGAAGAAGATGTCAGAGTATGGCATGCAGCTGCGTGAAAAGCAGAAAGCAAGAAGATTTTATGGAATACTTGAAAGACAGTTCAGGAAATACTTTGATATGGCTGTTAAAAGAAAAGGCGTTACAGGCGAGAACCTTCTGCAGATACTTGAAAGCAGACTGGATAATGTAGTTTACAGACTTGGACTCGCAACGTCCAGACCTGAGGCAAGACAGCTTGTAAGGCACGGGCACTTTGCAGTAAACGGCAAAAAGGTGAACATACCTTCAGTGCTTCTTTCTCCAGGCGATGTCATCACTGTACGTGAAAGGTTCAGGAAATCAGACAAGCTGAAAGCTGTTGTCGATATCGCAGGCGGAAAGGTAATCCCGGAATGGCTTGAATTTGACAGTGAGAATCTTACCGGCAAGGTCGTCAAGCTGCCGGCAAGAGAAGAGATAGATCTTCCGATCAGAGAACATCTCATTGTTGAGTTGTACTCCAAGTAATCTTTTGGTATCTGTTCCTAATGATCGGGAAATAACCAGTTCAACCGGCCGGAAGGAGCACCGTGGACCCCGGTGCTCCGGAAAGCTTGAAAAGCAACTGACTATTCCAGCATTATATGCATCAGGGTATCGTGGACAGAGTACTGAGTATGATATAAGGATTACGAATCAGTTGCCCTCATAAAAATCAAAAAGCAAGCCAAAGGAGGGTTTTTGTTGATCGAAATAGAAAAGCCGAAAATTGAATGTGTTGAGTCCAGCGAAGACAATACTTACGGGAAGTTTGTGGTCGAGCCTCTTGAAAGAGGATACGGCATAACATTGGGGAATTCTTTAAGGCGCATACTGCTTTCGTCTCTGCCTGGAGTCGCTGTGACATCCATCAAGATAGACGGGGTGCTCCATGAGTTTTCAACAGTACCCGGCGTTATTGAGGACGTTACGGAGATAATACTCAATGTCAAAAATCTTTCGCTGAAGCTGCACAGTGATGAGCCGAAGATAGTGTACATCGACGCCGAAGGCGAAGGTCCTATCACAGCAGGTGACATTAAGGCAGACTCTGATGTGGAGATCCTGAATCCGGATCTTCATATATGCACGCTCAATGGTGACAGCAGATTCTACATGGAGCTGGTCATCGACAAGGGCAGGGGCTATGTTCCGGCTGAAAAGAACAAGCAGCCTGGTCAGCCTATCGGCATTATACCTGTCGATTCCATATATACACCTGTAAGAAGGGTCAACTACACAGTGGAGAACACACGTGTAGGACAGATCACGGACTATGACAAGCTCACACTTGAGGTCTGGACCAATGGAAGCCTCAAACCTGATGAGGCCATTAGTCTGGGTGCCAAGATAATGAGCGAACACCTGAATCTCTTCATCGATCTTTCGGATCAGGCAAAGCATACGGAAATCATGGTCGAGAAGGAAGAGACAAAGAAAGAGAAGGTTCTTGAGATGACCATCGAAGAACTGGATCTGTCCGTGAGATCATATAACTGCCTGAAGAGAGCGGGCATAAACACCGTCGAAGATCTGACCAACAAGACGGAAGAAGACATGATGAAAGTGAGAAATCTGGGAAGAAAGTCACTCGAAGAAGTGCTCTCGAAGCTCAATGCTTTAGGTTTGTCGCTTGCTCCGAGTGAAGAATGAAATAGGAGTTAGGGAGGTAAGAAGGTAATGCCTACACAGAGAAAGCTTGGACGTCCTACCGATCAGAGAAAGGCAATACTGAAAAATCTCGTTACTGCTTTGCTCCAGAATGGCAGGATCGAAACGACCGAGACCAGGGCAAAGGAAGTACAGGCTATTGCTGAAAAGCTGATCGCTATGGCTATAAAGGAAGATGGAAATTTCACATCGAGGCAGATAAAGGTGAGCGCTGCCAAGAAGGACAGCAAAGGCAGAAAGATCACCAAGACCGTCACTTCGAAAAACGGCAGGAAATATGAGGTCGTCGAAAGAGAAGTGAAAACGGATATGGTCACTGTCGACAACCCCTCGAGACTGAGTGCCAGAAGAAGGGCAATGAAATGGGTATACAGAGTCAAGGATGCAGAGGGCAACTATATCAATGTCGTAAACAAGCTCTTTGACGAAATCGGTCCAAGGTACAAGGGCGTGAACGGCGGCTATACCAGGATCTACAAACTCGGGCCCAGAAGGGGCGACGGGGCTCCGGTCGTTATACTTGAGCTGACCAAACAGCAGTAAGATTTATATGAACCAAGCCAGGGATTTGCCGGGATACAGGCCAATCCCTGATTTTGTTTGAGCAGGACAAGTTTTTTGTTCAGCGGATCACTTTTGACTATACACTGGGGCAGACCGATCTGACCGCCTGGTCTGTCCTGTTTGAAAAGAAATGAGGGTTGGGCATTGTCAGTCAGCAAAGGCATAATCGATGTAAAAAACGCAAGCTATGTATACAGATCCCACAGTGATGACGCACAGGATGTATTGGCCCTTGATGATGTCAGCCTGTCGGTCATGGAGGGTGAATTCCTTGCTGTCCTCGGCAGGAACGGATCCGGCAAATCAACACTGGCCAAGCTGATGAACGCTTTGATTCTGCCGCAGTCAGGGACGGTAATAGTCAACAGCATCGACACGAGCAATGAAGAGATGCTATGGGACATCAGGAGTTGCACCGGCATGGTATTTCAAAACCCGGACAATCAGATCGTCGGTACGGTAGTTGAGGAAGATGTGGCTTTCGGTCCCGAGAACCTGGGGGTGCCGCCAAAGGAGATAAGGGTCAGGGTAGATGAATCCCTTGAAATGATCGGCATGACGGAATTCAAGAAACATGCGCCGCACCAGTTATCAGGGGGACAGAAGCAGAGAGTCGCCATAGCCGGGATACTGGCCATGAGGCCCAAATGCATCGTACTCGACGAAGCTACTGCTATGCTTGACCCTTCAGGCAGGAAGGAAGTAATGCGCATACTGCGCAAGCTGAATACAGAGGAAGGTATTACCATCGTACACATAACACATCACATGGACGAAGCCGGCAAAGCGGACAGGGTGCTTGTCATAGACGAGGGCAAATGCGTGATGCTGGGCACTCCGAGAGAGGTGTTCAGTGACGTCAAGAGGATCAAAAGCCTGGGTCTCGATGTGCCGCAGGTCACTGAGCTGATGTATGAACTCAATAAATCCGGCTTTGACTTTCCGACAGATATCCTGACTGTCGATGAAGCTGTGAAGAGGCTGCGGGATCATTTGGGCGATGACTGATATTTGGAAAATAGATTT
>DGEE01000161.1:6542-7321 GCA_002385815.1 Hungateiclostridiaceae bacterium UBA3934 | reverse complement strand
AGATGTGTATAAGAGACAGGTGTAAATGGGAATAATCTCCAATGAAATAAAGCGAAGGAGATGTAAACCATGGCACAGTTAAATGAGAAGGAAATGGAGCTTGCAGCATTGATATGCGAAGGCTGCACCACGCCTGCCGAACTGACGGCAAAACTTAAGAATCTTTTCTCCGGGGCACTGGAAAAATTGCTTGAGGCAGAGATGGACGAGCATTTGGGGTATGAAAAGCACAGTGTTTTGGGAAATAACAGCGGTAATAGCCGTAATGGCTATAGTAAAAAGACAATCAAGAGCGAATGGGGCGAAAGTGAGATCAGTGTGCCGCGCGATCGGAACGGCACCTTCGAGCCGAAAGCAATCGAAAAGAGACAAACCCGCACCGACGACATAGAAGCGAGGATCATGGCGATGTATGCCAAAGGGATGTCCACCCGTGACATAGAGGATCATCTTCGTGATATATACGGGGTGGAAGCTTCCGCAAGCTTAATAAGCCGGATAACCGACAAGCTTATGCCAGCCATTGCAGAATGGCAGTCAAGGCCACTGGACGCAATATATCCTATTGTATTTTTGGACGGGATAGTGTTCAAGGTCCGCAAAGACAGCCGAGTAGTAAACAAATGCCTCTACTCTGTTCTGGGGATCAATCTTGAAGGGCGCAAGGAAATATTGGGCATATGGCTTTCAGAGAATGAAAGTGCGAGCTTTTGGGTGACCGTATGTAATGAGTTGAAAAACAGAGGTGTAGAGGATATCCTCATTGCATGCCGCGACAA
>DGEE01000161.1:6047-6326 GCA_002385815.1 Hungateiclostridiaceae bacterium UBA3934 | reverse complement strand
GATTTAAAGAAGGTGTATGGAGCACCAACGTTAGATGACGCGGAATACCGGTTGGAGGAGTTCCGTGAAAAGTGGAGCGGGAAGTACCCGCAGATATTGAAATCATGGGATGCAAACTGGACAGAGTTGTCGACATATTTCAAATATCCAAAAGAAGTACGAACGCTAATATATACTACTAACGCAGTGGAAGGCTTCCATCGGATGCTGCGTAAGTTCACCAAGACAAAGACGGTATACCCGACTGATGATGCAGTTAGGAAATCAGTCTACATGTCG